>JAEKFU010000312.1 GCA_016522385.1 Pseudomonadota bacterium | reverse complement strand
GTGCGGGACAGACCGCCGAGATAGCAGATGTCAGGCTGCACCACGTCAACCGCGCGCATGTCGATCATCCGGCGCCATATGGTCAGATCACAGTCTTGCTCACCGCCGGTAACGTCAAGTTTGGTCATCGCCTCGGTTACCTGTTTGGTCCAGTCCAATTCCCAATAGGGGCATGGCTCTTCAAAATGGCAGATGCCGTTGTCCTCAAGCATGTGACCGACCGCGATTGCGCGGTCGGGGGTAAAGCAACTGTTTGCATCAACCAGGAGATCCGCCTCGCCTCTCAGCGCTTCGCTGACCGCAGGTACGATTTCTTCAGTGCGACCTGGCCATTTGTCGACATTGTGGCTGCACTCGTCGCCGATGCGAAACTTGAAGGCATCATAGCCATGTTCGTCGCGCAAACGGACGAGACGTTCAGCTTCGTCATTTGGCGAGATCGCGCGCTGCATGCTGGATCCGTAAACTCTGATTGGCCTTGCTTTTTTGCCCAGCAGTTCACAAACCGGTTTGTCTTCCAGCTTACCCCGCAAGTCCCAAAGTGCTGTGTCCAAACCACTGACGGCGCGTAGCACATAGGAGCCGGGAAACTTCAACTCGCTCTCGTAGATGAAGTCGACCAGCTGGTCGATTTCCAGTGGATCTGCGCCGAGCGCGTAAGGCGCGACCTGACGGTGGAAAACCTGCGCTGTAATATCGGCGTTATACGGTGCAGGCTGTCCCCATCCCTCATGTCCTTCTTCAGTACGCACTCTGACCAGACAGACGAACTGATTGGTAAAAGTTTCCAAACTGACAATCTTCATACGTGATACCAACGCTAACCAGCAGGCGTGCTTGCCAATAGGCATGAAACAGTGAAAATGACCAAGACTAAATAGGCTTCTTGAAATTTTTGACAGGCGAGCTTGGTTGTCTAGAAACTGAGCGGTCGTTCTTTTGACTAGAGCAAACTAGAACGTTTCATGTTGATTTGGAACCATTCTGACAGAGCGATTTTCCGGCAAGGTCAAGTATTGTTCCGCAGGCCGTATCTGGATACGGACAAGGAGCAATGCGCCGGATTTGCCGGAAAATCGCTCTGTCAGAATGGTTCCAAATCAACATGAAACGCTCTAGGGTGTTCGACTGTCACCGTCTCCTCGCCTTGGCGTTAGCAGTCACTGTGGTCGCTGCCCGAATATCTTCCACTCAGGCCGGCCTATCCTTGGCGCACTGCTGCCTTCGTCATCTCAGAAACTGCTTCCTTTGAAGCGATAACCCAAACCTCGCAGCGTCTCGATTTCATCGAAGTCGTTATCCACGGCAATGAACTTCTTCCGCAGCCGTTTGATGTGACCGTCGATGTTGCGGTCGTTGACATAAATTCGACCGTCGTAGGCAGCATCGATCAGCGCGTCGCGATCTTTGACAATGCCCGGCCGCTGCGCCAACGCCTGCAGGATCCGAAACTCGATCACGGACAGGGTGACCGGGTCCGAATTCCAGGTACAGGCATGGCGATCCGGGTCCATCAGCAGCTTGCCCCGCTCGATAGCGCGCGTTTCGACGTCGTTAGTAACCTCAAGTTCAGCTGGTCGGGCCCGACGCAACGCAACTTCAACCCGTCCCATGAGCACACGCTGAGAGAACGGCTTGCGAATGAAATCGTCCGCGCCCATCTTGAGGCCGACTAACTCATCTATCTCATCAACTTTGCTTGTCAGAAAAATTACTGGAAGGTTAGAGTGATGGCGCAACCGGCGCAGCAACTCCAAACCATCCATACGCGGCATCTTGACATCGAGGATCGCGATGTCGGGTGGTGTTTCTTGCAAGCCCACCAGCGCTGCCGCGCCGTCGGCGTAGGTTTGCGTACGGTATCCCTCGGCTTCGAACGCCATACTTAGTGAAGTAAGGATGTGTTGATCATCGTCTACTAGTGCAATTGTTGATGTATTCTCCACCCTATCGATCCCCCCAATAAGAAAGATTCCTATTTGGCCCTCTGGAGAAGACGCACAGATTTAGATTCCCGCCAAAGCTTTTACCCCTGCGATACGCGCGGCCCAGACGGACCGCCCTCAGTGTTACTCTTGTTACAGATTATGCAGTTGCGACCTAGCGCCGTTCAAGCTGCCCCCGGCCCACAGTCAAAGTATTGATTCGCTATTGATGTTGGACTTTAGTCTAATTTGGATCAAACAACAAACATTAGTTTGTGTCTGATGATGCACAAGCGGCCTTAGCACATTTGGGCACTTGCTCTGTTAGACTTGCAACCCGCCCTTCCCGGCCCATTTCGTCGCTCAGACCCGCGCCGATACACTTTGTCAAAACATTGAACAGCTTCTTGTCGTTCCGCTCCAGCAGCCTCCCCATCAGCACCTGTATGGCAATAGGAATAAAGATCTCGTGGCGATCCGAACGACTTTTCCTGGCAGTCAAAGCGTGTGACTGTCAGTTAGTATCTTTACGCGACCAGAAATTGAGAGTCGAATGTTTCAAGGACGGCAACACCAACTCGCTCTAGGTCTGTTGTTCGGTTTCGTAGTTTTGGCGCAGCATGGCTTTCTTCACCTTGCCGATCTTAGATTTCGGCAATTCGTCGAGGAAGCGAACCGATTTCGGCAACTCATAGGATGAGAGTTTACCCTTGAGAAAATCGTGCAAGTCCTCCTGTGATACACCGTTGTGACGTGCCGCTACCACAAATGCGGTGACTTCCTGCCCCCAATGCGGGTGCGGAAGCCCGACGACGGCAACGTCGTCAATATTGGGGTGCTCAATTAGGGCAGCTTCCACAACGCTCGGATAAACGTTGTATCCGCCAGTTATTATTAGATCTTTCAAGCGGTCCACCAGATAGAAGTAGCCGTCCTCGTCGAAGTAGCCAATGTCGCCTGTATGAAGCCAGCCGTCATGCAACACCTCCGCCGTGTCGTCTGGTCTGTTGAAATACTGCATCATTACCTGGGGTCCCCTAACGCATATCTCACCCTTTAAACTGGGCCCCAGCGGCGTTTGGTTATGTTCGAGCTGTAGAATCCCCACGACCGTTCCGGGGAGCGGAACGCCGATTGAATTCGGCTTTTCCATGCCAAGTGGGGATCCAGCGGTGACGACAGGAGAGCACTCGGTAAGCCCATAACCCTGTACAATCTCACACCCGACGAGCCGCTGGAATGATTGCTTTAAATCCAACGAGAGAGCATCGCCACCGCACGTGCAAAGCCGCAGAGAAGAAAGATCGTACTGATCCGCCTTTGGATGATTGACGATGGCCGCAAAGATTGTCGGCACGCCTAAGAACATGGTTGGACGCATCTTGTGGATTGTTTTGAGAACTTCACCTGGATCGAAACTCGGCAGTATGATGATCTCTGCCCCCAATGCGATGCTGGTGTTAAGAACCGCTGTCATCCCAAAAGCGTGAAAAAAAGGAACGATCGCCAGGACACGCTCCTTGCCGCGCTGCGCGGACGGTAGACCCAGCGTGCTCTGCAATGTGTTGGCATAGAGGTTGTAGTGGCTGAGGCAGACCCCCTTTGGCGCTCCCGTCGTTCCCCCAGTGTATAGTAGTGCGGCCATGTCTGCCTGCGGATCAATTTCGGGGGAATCAAACTTGCCAAGATTGCGAAGGAACAGTTCGAAGGCGATATGCTTATCATCCCTTGGAACCCTGACGCGCTCTGCGGACTTTAGAAGGGTGAATAGCAACCGCTTCGACCATGGAAGCGCTTGGCCCAATCCACACACGATGATTTTCTTCAGTCTACTCTCGGTCACAATGTCTGCAATTTTGGAGTAGACTTGCCTCATGTCGACGGTGACCATGAAGTCGGTCTCGGAATCTTCGATTTGCCGGGCAATTTCATTTGTCGCGAGTAATGGATTGTAGAGAACGGCTGTGCCCCCAGCCTTCAGAATCGCAAAAAAGCAGATCACAAAGTATGGGCAGTTCGGCAACAGAAGGCCCACTTTGACGCCTTTTCCAACCCCCAGTTCTTGAAAGGCTCTTGCCGTTTGCTCCACGATGGGACCAGCTTCGCCGTAAGTAGACTTGCGCCCAAGGAAGTCCATAAACGGGTAATCGCCATAGGTCTCCACGGCTTCATCAAGCAACGTGAAAAGAGGTTTGACCGGCAGTTCAGCATACCAATCAATGTCTGCTGGATACTCTGCTAGCCAAGGATATGAATCTGTTTCGTGTTGGGTGGTCGGACGGAGTTTCACGACCTTCGACATCGACTCCTCCAATAATAATAGTCTCAACGCCTTAAGCGCTGGGATCGAAATTTCGATCTGTCCATGCCTAACGCATGGCCGCGAATTGCGAAATGATCCTGATCAATTGGGCGGCGGTTCAGCTCTCGGATCAGGACTGCAGCGCCGATTTCTTATCGCCGAGCATTGGGAGGCGACGGCAGAGCATGACTTGCAAGCGCGAATCCCAGCAGAGTGACCAAGATGAGCCACAATCTGACACCGAGCGCACCCTCGTCGCCAATTCCATGAAGAGCCATCTGTGCAAGACCAAAGCAAATCATCGATGCACCACATAATGCTTGCCATAGCGGTAAGGATTTGCGGTCACGCTTCCGCGTCCTCTGCTCTAACGGTGACAGTAGCAATGTCAGAATAACCAAGACTACGGCCAACCCCGCAAGCCAGATTGGCCGCACGAGCCACCAAAGCCATGTGCCGGGCTCTAGCGTTAAACCTATGCCATTTGAAACATTCAACAGACCTATGACGATTACGAATACGGTCATGTGCCAGAGATAGAGGGTCATGATCGAACGGTTCACAAGAATTGTAGCGGCCCACGGGCGGACCTGCCGCAGCCAGTGACGCATCGGCCCTTCGAATGACAGAAGCAAGCCACCCTGCAGGAGTGCCAATGCGATCAGCGCAATGGTCGGAGGAGTTGAGTTAGAAATCGGTTCTCCGGGGATGCTGATCATGCCGACGGGGTAACCAGCCGCAGTGACGAGAAGCATCAAGACAGCAAATCCGCTTGCCGCCCACAATAGAGCGGACTTGGCACTCCCGAGGCAGCCGGCACGCCACAAATAACCCAACTGATGGACGGCGAGCCAGACAAAGCCATAGTTAAGCCAGCGCAACTAGGAGTAGCCGCCCGCCAGACCGACGATGTCGACTAACAGGGCGAAAACAGCAAGTCCCCAAAAAGTGACAGCTCCAGCGCGTTGAAAGGCCCAGTAGCTGAGCGGCGCCGCAACCACGACCATGATGTACACCGATAGGAACCATACCGGAATCAGAGCGCTCCGCGATCCGACCGCAAGGGTTGCAGCACTTATACCGCTGAAGTGGGCGGCAACTCCAAGCATCGTCCATGCAACAACTAGCAGCACAACCGGTCCCGCCAAGCGGTGTAGCCTTGCAGCCACCCACTCACCGTAGCCTCTTTCCTTTCGCAGAGCCGACTCCCACGAAGCAGCATTCGCATATCCGCCCACCATGAAGAATATCGGCATGACCTGAAATCCCCATGTCAGCCATGCTGTCCACGGCGAAAACTGCAGGATGTGCTCTACCTGAAGCTGGCCGTCGGTAACATGGGGCGCTAATGCGAGCCAGTGGCCAAGTACAACAGCGATGATCGAGGCGCCACGCAGAAAGTCAATGTAGCGGTTGCGCGACTCTGGCGTGCGTTCTGCTGCATTCTGTGCCCGGAGCCAAAGTGAGCCATACTTTCCAATTTCAGAATTCTTGGGCATCAAACGCCCAACACCCTTTAGAGATGATCCAACAGGAGGAGATTTGAACTCTGAAACTAACAATGTCGGTGTGCTATGACCTACGTCAAAGGCGAGCGGATGTTACGGAAGAAAGTGCGGCGCTGACCAACTTTCAAACAATCGACATGCGCGCGCGACAGGATCCATCAGACAGGTTCAGCCAAACACGTCAGCAGCAATTATGACTGCAAGTCTGCGTTCCATCTCCATCCCCCGATGCGAGAGTGATTATCGATCAGCAGGGGCAGAATTTACCGGATTGAGCTGGTCATCGAACGTCTGAATTTTGCACCTTTGAGACGTCGCTTACGGGTGCCAGAACAGTCTATGCAAGACCCACATGAGGTATTCGCGACCGTGCGGATCAGAAAGCCTACGCCTGTTGTTCCAAGTCTGGATGAAATGGGAAATCAGTGAACGAACACTTCGGGAAACCGCCAAGATTTCGATTGTAAGCAAGTCGTACCGTTCAGTCCTTTATTCGTTCTCTACCCGCGGGCCGCTGCCAGGTGCTCCATCGCCATGGTGTCTGCGATTAGACCGGGTGACTTG
>JAEKFU010000265.1 GCA_016522385.1 Pseudomonadota bacterium | reverse complement strand
GTGTTGGACTTGGCGTCAAATTGCCCAGGCTTCTGCTTGCTTTCAGTCTTTGCTTCTTTAGCGCTGATGGGATTTGCCAGCTTGGCTGCAGCTCTTGCTTTCGCCCGAGCACGGGCTTTGGCTTTTGTCATATGAAGTCAACCTTTCTGCCGGTCGCGAGGAGAGGGCTGCTGGTTTGCGCCGCTCTGGTGGGCTCAAGCTTTAGCAGATAAGCCACAAGATTGCAGAAAATGTCTTACGTCTGGCGTCAGCCGAAATGTCTCAAAGGGGTCAACAGCCGTCGTGACAGACTGCTGACGCGTAGGTCCGTCGTCCATCCGTGAACAGACGAAAACAGCGAAAAAGCGGACATCGTCGCTCAAAGGTCTATTGTCGGTGGTACAGCTGCCGTAGGTGACCTTTCCCTGATCCGGCATAGTCGGCTATCATTGGCCCAATTTGATTGGTCATGTGGAGAATGTTGGTGGAAAACTCGTCTGCAAGCCACACCTCAAAAGTGTCCGTCAAAAAATCTGTGTCATGCAAGGTTTCATCACCAAAGACCGTTCCCTGCTCGGGCCGACACCCTCGGCACCCGCCACTCACGCGCCCGCTTAAGCGATCATTCCGGTGTAACACCGAAGAAGTGCAAGAATATTACGATTATACACTACCGTTTTACAAAATATTTTGGCACGGACAGACGCAGGCAATTCACTATGGTATTTACGAAAGACCAACCGACACGTTTCAGGAGGCATTGGTAAACAGCAATCGTCTGGTGATTAAGACCGCACAAATTTCAAGAGACGATTCGGTACTCGATGTGGGATGCGGTGTTGGCGGAACTGCCCTGTGGATTGCTCAAAACACGGGCGCACACGTGACTGGGATTACGATCAGCAATAGGCAATCTGCGAAGGCACAGGAATCGGCACGAAAAAAGGGCCTTGCGGATAGAACAAGCTTTTCACGACAAAATTATTTTAGCACCAACTTCTCCGATGAGTCATTTGATGTCATCTATGGGATTGAAAGTATATGCCACGCGCATAGTGCGATTGAGGCATTGTTAAGAGAAATTCATCGACTTCTCAAACCGGGCGGCCGATTAGTGGTTATTGATGGATTTCAAGGGATCGAGCATCCTGACGAGGCACAAACGAAGAAGTTGGCGATAGCGTACGATGGTTTTGCCCTCGAAAAGCTTCTCACGATGTTGCGCTTCGATGAAGCATTACAACAAATGGGTTTCCACTCGGTGGTATGCGAAGACATAAGCTCAAAAATCTTGACGACATCGCGGTATATGCATTTTTTGTGTCAAACAATTAGATGGCCATTTAGGCTGTTTGAGTTGTTGGGAATTGTATCTGATAAAGTTGGAAAGCACATAAGAACAGGACTAATTCAAAAGGAATTGTTTGAAAACGGTGAGTTAGATTATGGAGTCATATATGCGAAAAAACCAAGCGATTGAATTGATACGAATCTCCCGCACGTGCGAGGGCCTCCAGCCCGCTTAGTACGGCGAATGTGTCTGCGCCTAGTGTTGAAATGCGCGTTGCCCAAATCAGAAGCCTGCGTGTCATTCAATACTGCACTGCAGTTCATTCGATCGACCAACACCTTTCATTGAACCACTCAACGAAAGCCAGAACATCAGGATCAAGCCGATCGGCTACTTTTAGGCTCTCGGTATACGACCAGTCTTATTCTCGTATTTCCCCGTCACCACCCACGGCTCCCATATCATAACAATTTGGTCCAATGCTGCAGGTAAACCGTTGCAAAAACGATCCCTTTTGCAAGCACTTGTCGACCCAAGATTCTCAATGATTTGGGTGTCGCAAAATTCGGTTGCAAAACGAGCCCTAACTTCTGCTTAGGGTCAACTTGAGACGTTTCGGACTGCGCCCTGAAGAGTCCGTTATCGGCCTCTAAGCAGACGAAATCGCTGCAAATGCAGACATCGATTTCCGAATGTCGGTTTTTGAGGGTACAGCGGACTACCTTCGAAACCGGCTTACACTTCCGCTTGGTGTCATTAGCTGCCGTTGAGCAAGTCGTGGCGAAATGGGATAATTGCCCCATTCGAGACTCGTGGCGCGTCTTTGGTTTGCGTCTATCGTGCCCCGGAAAGTCACCCTCGCCTCAAAGGGGATCTTTCGATCCTGGGGATTTCGATCACGCCGGACGCAAACTTCAGACCCCTGCCCTTTGTGTTCACTAACCAGTTTGGAAGCGTGCTCGGCGGACTTCCGTCATTTCTCCGGAAGGGTTCGCGCGTATGTCAAAACATCGACCGCTACGTCCATCGCGAAAGAACGCAACGCAACCATCTCGTGACCTGGATGCCCGTTTCGGATCTTGTGCAACACCTCCCAAGGATTGGCAATTGACTCAGTGCCGACATAGGCGTGGTCATCCTCTTCGCCCCAATCCAATTTGGTGCCCTGAAAGCCATGGCACGCTGCGCAGACGTTTTGAAAAATCCGTGCCCCACGTGCCGCACTGCCACTGGTATTGCCGGTCGCCTTCTCAATATAGGCGTCTGTGTCATGCAGGCCTCTGGCAATGAAAAAGCCGATGCGGAGCGCTAGGTCATCGGAGATCATTTCCTTGGTATATTGGTGAGTTCCGTCGCGGATCACCGCTACGATCTTATCGGGGTTAACGCCTTGCATGTGGATTACCCCTTTTATGCCAGTGCTATACGAACCCGTTCCGTACTTGCCTTCTACGCCCTTATAGTCCCAACCATGGCATGACTTGCAACGCCAGGTGACCGCTCCCTTCTTCTTGGTATTGGAGGACGGCCACGATGGATGCGTGGTTTTAATCTCATCCATTTGCTGAGCGTTCATCCAATTGTCGTAGAGCCTGCCGCCGGATGCTAGAACCCAATCCTGTGTTGGAACAATTGGCATTCCAGTGATGTATTCTTTGTGACGCTCCTCATGATGCGGCTGTTTTACTTCATGCTCCTCTTCGTCTTCACTGCCCGCCAGCGCAGACTGCGCGACAACTGACAGCAGCACACCGCACACGACAATGCCGATCACTCTAATCATGTGGCCTGGAATTGCTTTGTAATGCATTTCCTCCTCCATTCTCGTGTCTCTCAATGTGAGTTGGCCCGGTTGAAACCGAATTATTGGTGCGTAAGAAAGACTCTCACTCATTCGAATGAGTTCGCACCATTGCGCCAACCCATGTCCTCGCTGCATTGGGCTGCGAAAACGGAGCGATTGTGATCTGTTGGTTCACACGCTGGTAAAAACCAGCGACCCGCAGGTCGCCATTGGCCTTACTTAACCACTTATCGCATCCTCAATTGCTGGAACGAGAACGCCGTAACGAAGGACAATACCATTTGCAGCGTCGTCGAAGCTTGACCCACATCAAACGCACAGATCTGCCCCTATCGAATGGTCCCAACTCAACGTAGGTGGACTAACGGCCTCAGGTCCAACGGCGCGATGGTTTCAGGGGCTGGGGGTATCGGTGACAGATGAATGCGGGCGAGTGTCCAGTAATGGCAGTGCACTCAATGCTTGTCGCAGCCCTCGCCCGAGCTTCCGCAACACCTTCAGCTTCAGACTTATCCTAGCCTATCGCAGCACGGTCGAAAGTAGCGCATTCTCGCCGTGCCACGCGAACACGCGAATGTCTCAGTTGGGTCAATCTCATTCCTGACAGCCTGCTGACACGTAGGTCCGCTGACCATCCTTGAGCAGACGAGTGCGGCGCGAAAGCAGACGTTGAAACCTGAATGTCAGCAGTGCATCTGACAACTGGTCTGTCGCTTCATTTCATAGGGAGAGGCAGATTTGTTCAGTTTGCGCCACAACAGCGTTTGTATTTTCGACCGCTGCCGCAAGGACACGGCTCATTGCGCCCCACCTTCTTTTTACCAGGTCTTTTGGCGAGGTTGGCTGGTTGTCTTCTGGCCTTCCAGAATTCGTGTATTTCCTTGATGACATAGGGGAGAGATTGAGCGCACTCCTCCCGTATCTCTTGCAGCTCCTTCAGAGAACCTTCGAGAAAAGCCTTGCCGTCTTTGTCGTGAAGTTGGGCCATAATAGGTCCCATCAGCAGTCTCGCGCCCTCGTCTTCAAACAGGGGATCCCAGGCGTCAACGCGCAACCCAAATGCATCCATAAACCCTTCAGCCCAGTCTGCAGCCAGCATCCTGCCATCAGATGCCTCGTAGAGGATTGGTTCGAAAGCGCCTGGCTCGTCGTCCAATAGGTGGATGATTTCGTTGTACCTAGCCATAACAATGCCCAGAATGAGCTCCGCTTGTTCCTCGTTCTCGAACTCAGGCTCGCCGCTCTGCCAGATTGCCGGCAACCATTCACTGGGCATGATCAGCTCAGGTCCGACAACAATGCCAGTTAGAAACCCGTCGAGCTCTGAAACCTGCATGCAGTCATCAGGTGCTTGATCGGACTTCAGAAACTCGTCCAATTCATCGATCAATTCGCCGGTAAGATCAGACGCGTCTATCACAAGGACGTTCCAATGTGGCCGATGGGCCGGTCCCGCGCATTTGTATAACCGGTGCGCCTATGAGTTCAAGCAGCCTTGCGATACCAAAATATCCATCATCAATGTCGGCTATGCGGTGAACAACGGACCATACAGTCCGACGGGCCGCTGGTCAGTTAAGTGCCATTAGCGGTCATTGGGGATCGATGGGAAAGTGTCGCGTAACGTAAATACATTTCAGACCAAGAAGTCCAACTGATCAGGCGCCTGCGCTCGCCATCTTGATCTATGCATACTTTGATGTCTTAACGCGCAATGAGCGAAGTCGCCGAGAACATGTTGGGCACCGTCGCGCCGACTACGCGGCCGCTGTGCTTGTGCCTGTGTATGTTCGTGCCCGCTCTTCAATCGTTGGCTGAAAGTCCTGAGAAAATGCAAAACAAGAAATTGTTGCCGCACGCCGCTGAGCTTTTTGCTGAAGCGGAGGTGCAAGCTGAGCGGACCGTCGCCCTTTTGCGAATATTGATTGCAACTGGGCTTGGCCTGGTTTTTGTGCTGGCGGTTCTGCGCGCAGCGCCCGATGGTGATGCCGTCCTCACCCGGCAATGGGTGTTTGCGGGCGCGACGATGTTTGCCTATTTCCTGTTGGGAACCTTGTCATACATTGCCATCGCGAGTGGCGTCTATCGGCTTTGGATGGCCTGGCTCGCGGTGACCGCCGACAGTGTCTTTCTTCTGGTAAACATCTGGTTGGGCCTTATTAATACCGGCCTTGCCGCAAACTACCTCATCAGTATGCCACCGATATGGCTGGCACCTGTGGTGCTTGCCTTTGGAGCACTGCGGTTCAATCCATTACTGCAGGCTTATCTTATTCTCATCCTGATCATCGGTCTGTTCGCCATTGCAACCTCTGACGCGGGATGGGTGAGCGCTTCGGATTCGCCACCGCCAAGCGTTATTGGTGCTTTCTTTGCGCTGCCGCCAAATGTGATGCGGTTGGCGATGCTCGCTCTGGCCGGTGTCGTGCTGGTGATTGCGTCTATTCGGGCCAGGACCTTGCTGAACAGTGCGATCAGCGAAGCGCGTCGCAGCTTCAACCTGACGCGATATCTCCCGAAGCAGATTGCCGAGCGTTTGGCAGAAAGCGGGATTGAAGAACTCCGTCGCGGAAATCGCCAGAATGTCGCTGTACTATTTGTAGATATTCGAGGTTTCACGCAGCAGTCCGAGAGAATGTCTCCCAGGGCGCTCAGCGCCTTTATCACCGAGTTCAGACATCGAATCGCCATAGCCGCAAATGCTTCTGGTGGAACAATTGACAAATTCATTGGCGATGCCGCTATGGTCGTTTTTGGCCTCGTGCCAAACGAGAGGAACGACGCGGACGCCGCGCTCAAGTGTGCGGATCAAATACTGTCGGAAGTTGAAGAATGGGGAAAACAGCGCAAGAGCCGAGAACAGGACTCCGTGACGGTCGGCATCGGCATTCACTGGGGCGAAGCTTTTTGCGGTGTTATCGGAGACGAAACGCGTCTCGAATATACGGTTCTCGGCGACACAGTGAATGTCGCAGCGCGATTGCAGGAACTGACAAAGCACATGGGATGGCCAATTCTGGCGTCGGGCGAGACCTTGGCGTCAGCTGGTGCGAGCTTAAACCGCAGGGATTGGCAAGAGCTAGATTCCACAATGCTTCGTGGTCGGAGCGGATCGATACTGGTATATGGTTCCCGAGGAGCGTAGCCTTTCAGATGCAGACGCCTCAATCCAGTAGGTCTGTTGTTTGGGGGAAAAGTTGCTGTGATCGAAAGGGCTGCCGAACGTTTCGAACGTGCCAATTTGTATGTCCCGGCACGGCAGCAAGTAGCGCATAGCAGTCATGTTGCTTCGAGTGCGAAACTTCCGCCTTGGGTCGATGCTGTTGAAAAACTCGGTTGAGATTTCGGGCGAACAGTGATTCCGTTTCCTGGCACCAACTGGTGGAGGAGACGGTCGATGATGGGTCGACAGAGCACAAATCAGGCGCGTTTGTTTTACGAGTTTGATCTGGAAGATCGCATTCCATACAACCATCTGCTTCGCCGGATCAACGTGTTTGTGACGACGGCGCTGGCCGATCTGCATGCTGAACTCGCGTCGTTTTATTCCCACACGGGAAGGCCTTCGGTTGACCCGGAGCTTATGATCCGGATGCTAATCGTCGGTTACACCTACGGCATTCGTTCTGAACGTCAGTTATGTGACGAAGTAACGCTTAATCTGGCCTACCGGTGGTTCTGCCGCCTTGACCTCGAAGACGAGGTGCCGGATCACTCGACCTTTTCCAAGAACCGCCACGGCCGCTTCCGCGACAGCGATATCCTGCGGCATCTGTTCGAACGCATTGTCGAGGCCTGTATTGCTGCCGGTCTGGTCAAGGGAGAAGGCTTTGCCGTCGATGCCAGTGTTATGGAGGCTGATGCCAGCCGCTATCATGGCGAGGCGCCTGATGAGATCGACTGGAGCAAGGTTGAAAGGCCGTCGCGGGCAGTGCGGGAATATCTCGACGCGCTCGATGAAGCAGGGGGCGAGCTTGAACCGGGCCGCAAAAAGCCGAAGGTGATTTCTCGCTCGGATCCGGCCTCTGCCTGGACGGCCAAGGCCAACAAGCGCGTACAGTTCGGCTATGGCCTCAACTATCTGATCGACAACGAACATGCTGTCATCGTCGATGTCGAGGCAACGCCAGCGAGAACCTATGACGAGGTTGCCTCAACCAAGGCCATGATCCAACGCACGGATGCACGCTTTGGCCTCAAGCCCGAGCGGCTGGCTGCTGATGCAGCCTATGGAACAGGCAAGTTCCTGGCCTGGCTGGTTGACAAGAACATCGTCCCGCATGTGACGGTGCGCGATCTGAGCAAGCGCAAGGACGGTACATTCTCGCGGGGCGATTTTACCTTCGATGCCAACAACGACACCTACACATGTCCGGCGGGCAAGACCATGAAGTCCACTGGTCGCATCCATTCAGACAACACCTATCGCTACATGGCCAGGACCGCTGACTGCCGTACTTGTCCATTGAAACAGAAGTGCTGCCCCAAAACGCCATTTAGAAAGGTGCCGCGGGACGTCAACGAGGCAGCAAGAGACATTGCCAGATCGCTCGCCGAGACACCCGAGTTCGAGCGCTCAAGTGACGAACGCAAGAAAGTGGAAATGCGCTTTGCACACTTGAAGACGCATCACCGCTTCGAGCGAATGCGATTACGAGGCTTGTCGGGTGCCCGTGATGAGTTCCACCTTGCAGCCATCGTCCAGAACCTCAAAACAATGGCACTGCGGCTGACGAGACCGGTGGCAATGATGCCGGCAAGCTGAAAACAAGCCCAGGCATCAGACTGCCAGATGCCCTGAGCCCCAAACCTGAAACCGCAAAGCTTCAAACCCACAGAACTCGGCCAAACTGGGGGAGTTTTTCAACACCATCG
>JAEKFU010000284.1 GCA_016522385.1 Pseudomonadota bacterium | reverse complement strand
CCGCTAGGAGATCCCAACCCTTGTACTTGCGCATGAAGCGCATTGACCTGCGCCATGCGCGCACCATTTTCGGACAGCTGTCTGCGCCCTTGTCGCATGCATCGTACAGGGCATTTTCCGCCGCTATTCGTTCCAGTACACGGTCCCATTGCCCCGTGCCGTCCACCTTGTTGGTTCTAAGCTCCAGAGAGCCGAAGACCCCAGTCGGTCCTGCATCGGTCTGCTGAATGGGTAGGCCATTTGATCTGTTGGGAAATGCCAGGGCGGATTGCGCGGCAGCACCCACAATCAATGTGACGCACAAAGCCATGACTGAAGCGAACGAGTAGGGGGCATATAATGTAGATTTTTGTAGTCTTGATGATGGTTGAGAAAGTAATTCAGAATTTTGTTGATTTTTATCTTTCTCGTAATGCTTCGTACCTGGCTTTATTGATTGGTTTGAGTAAATAGTCCAGGACACTCTTCTTCCCTGTCAGGATGTCGACACTTGCGACCATCCCGGGAATGATAGAGAGTTTGTTTTTCTGTTCGCCTAATTGGTTTGATAAAGTTTTAATCGTGACCAGGTAAAACACTTCGCGACTGACCTCGTCGATCGAGCTGTCGGCGGAAATTTTCTCAACTACGCCATCTAGACCGCCATAGATCGAAAAGTCATAGGCCGTGATCTTGACTAGCGCCGGCTGATCCGGGCGGACGAATGCGATGTCGCTGGGGCGCACCTTCGCCTCAATCAGCAGGTTATCTTCAATTGGAACAATTTCAACCAGCGTTTCGCCGGCGCGAACTACGCCGCCGACGGTGTTCACGTTGAGCGAATTGACGACGCCGTCAACCGGGGCGCGTACCTCGGCGCGCACCACCCGATCACGTGCGGCTCTAATGGATTCAGCTACGACGGCCAATTCCGCGGTGCGCTGACTGAGATCGGCTTGTGCTTCTTGGCGAAACTTGAGCGTCTGTTCGTTGGCCAACGCCTGGGCCTCGCGAATTGCCGCCTCCAGCCGCGGCACTGATTCCCCGGCTGACTTTATCTGGCCGTCGAGATCGGCAATCTCTCGTTTGAGCCGGATCACGTCGGTCTTGGGAACGATACCACGTTCCGCCAGCGGCGCCTTTATCTTCTCTTCTTCCCGCGCCAGCTTCACGTTTTCTGAAATTCTCTCCAGGTTGGCCTTTAGTTCCGACAGCTCGCGCCGCCGTTGCTTGACCCGTTCTTCCAGGATCCGGATCTGCGATTCAAGGCTGCGCTGGCGGGCATAATACAGTTCCAGCTCGGTCTTGATTGTGTTGGCGGCACTTTGCAACAGTTCAGCGGGAAAAACCGGCGGTGTCCCGCGCACGCCCGATAGCTCATGGTTAAGTCGGATGATCTGCGCTCGTAGGCTAGCCTGTTTGGCGCGCAGCTCGCCGAAATTCGACGAAAAGCCGGTGTCATCGATCTTCAGCAGGACGTCGCCCCGGGTCACCTCATCGCCGGTCTTTACCAGAATTTCTTTGACTATGCCGCCTTCCAGGCTTTGCACGACTTGGTTTTTGCCCGATGGAATCACGCGACCTTCGCCGCGCGTGACTTCATCAAGCTCGGCCCAATCGGCCCATATCAGCATGCTGATGAAGATGACGACCAGCACACTCAGAAATACCGCCGTAGTCCGCGGTGGCCCCTGATTTATCGCCGCGTTGTACTCGGTCGCAAAGTCCAGATCGTCGCGATCGTAGTTCATCGAAGAAACGGTATTGCCGCTAATAAAATGTCACATTACAGCGAAAATAGCACAAGGTTGCTTAATAAACACCAGCCGATGACGCTCAAAGGCAAGTAGGCGAATGGCTGTGAAGCCAGGATTCGAAACTAGATCGAAGAAGTCATAGTCCGTCGACTATCCGCCAACAGAGGAAATTGTCCTGACACCAGAAGGGGTGGACGTCTCCTCTTGTTTGCAGTCCTGAAGGGAAGCCGCGTTATGGCGCATTGTGAGGCTGCGAGCAGGAGCCATCCACACAAGACATCGGCGCTCATCAATTGCGATTGCATGATCGACATCTTGACGCCGTGGATTTTTGGACTGATGCTCGAAGTCAACTGTCCACGGTAGAGACAACAGAAGCGGCCAGACAGCCAACATTGCGACTGAAAGGAGGCTGATCAGTCATGACGGTGAGCGCTATTGTCAACAATTTATCTTGGCGCGAAGCGCTTCTCATTCGCCAGATGAATGGCGACACCATCACGACGCCAGATTTCAGAGACGCAGTTCGACTCAAGGAAATCGGTATCATTCAAGGTAAAGAAGGCGAATTGCCAAAGTTGACCGATCTTGGTCGAGAGGTTGCAAAAGCATTGTCGGAGCAGGAGCCGAAATGAAATACCTCGGCCGTAGTATATTCCGTGAGCCATCAACCCATCAGGCTACACGCCTTCCAAGGCACCTTGCGATCATCCGCAAAGGGCCAAATGTGTAACCTATGTGCCCGGAATGAACTGTGACTTATGGCTCGGGTTTAGGTCATGATCCATTACGACATTGCCGAGAATGAAGTGATCTGATCAGTAATTCCGGCACTATAATTGCAAACGTCGTAAATTCACGTATAGTAGATTTCTAGTAATACAGACGGCGTGGCCATGGCAGTCAGGCAGGGCAACGAGCAGGGCGAGTCTAATTTCGCAGTGATCCATGCAGGATCCGGCGATATTGTCGTAGGTGATGGCCATTTCCTGTTTAATGCCGAGTTCGTTCGCTCGGGCAGTGATCTGATCATTTCAGACGCCAACGGCAAGACCATCATCATCGTCGGCTATTTCAGCTCAGGCGCACCGTCCAACATTTTATCGGACACGGGCGCTATGCTGACTGGTGATGTTGTCAGCATACTGGCTGGGCCTTTGGCACCAGGCCAGTATGTCCAGGCCGGCACGACTGACGACGGCCCTCCGCCGATCGGCACAGTAATCGACGTTACCGGAAATGCCGCCGCCACCCGCGCCGACGGGACTGTTGTTGCGCTGGTAGACGG
>JAEKFU010000056.1 GCA_016522385.1 Pseudomonadota bacterium | reverse complement strand
GAGCGTTTGTGTGGTCGTGAGGGTTTCGAACATAACCGACTCCCATCATCTGTCTGCCAACTAGAGCGTGTCTTTCTCATATGGAACCATTTGAGAAAGACACGCTCTAGGAGATATGGGGCTCGGTTCTTAACTCTTCCAGCGGAGCAAAGGTGAACGCGACCCGGGCGGCAATCGTGCAACCCGGGTTTGTTACACTACCTTGCCCGGGTTCATCACACCCTTTGGATCGAAGGCACGCTTCATCTCAAGCATGAGCTGCCGCTTCTCCGGACTGGCGTATTTCTGCAGACTTGAGCGTTTCTCGACACCGATGCCGTGTTCAGCGGAAAAAGATCCGCCGATTTGTTTCAGATCTTCGTAGACGGCATCTGTTATAGATTGCTGCACGGCATCCGTTAGTGTCTCGCCGCTGCCGATCGAATAGTGCAGATTGCCATCGCCCAGATGCCCTAGGACATAGACACCGATGGATGGGTCGAACCCGGCGATCTTGCGCTCGACCGAACCAACATAGTCATCCAAGCGGGTTAACGGCACCGAAACATCGAACCACAAATGATTCGGGCTATTGGCATCGACCGCGGCACTGTTTTCGCGGATACTCCATATATCGCGACGCTCGCGTTCGTTCTTGGCAAATAATGCATCGAGTATTGCACCATCGAGCGCGGGATCTTCAAAGACATCGTGCAGGGCATCATCAACGCCGATCGCCCTGGATCTGCATGCCACCTCAAGGATTACATAGACCTCAGCCCTGCAAAAGCTCAGCACTTTCCTGAGACCAATCTCACGGGCAATTCTTTCCGCAGCGCTTCGCCACATAATCTCAGCATGGAGCAGGTCGAGATCCGCAGCACGTTGGCACGTCCGCATGATGCCAAACGCACTCGCTGCATCAGCGCAGGCCAATAGAAGCGTCATCGGCGCCAGCGATTCCGGCTCCAGCCGAAGCACGGCGCGAGTCACGATGCCCAAGGTTCCTTCCGCGCCACAGAAGAGCTGCTTGATGTCGTAGCCTTCATTGCACTTGGTCACCTCGGTCATGTCATTGAACACTTCGCCGCTGGCAAGAACAACCTCAAGTCCGATAACGCGGTTCCGCATGCTCCCGTTCCGGAAAGCTTCCATACCGCCGGCATTTGTAGAAATCATGCCGCCGATTGTGGCCGATCCCCGCGCAGCGAGATCGATGCCGGTGGTCAGTCGATGCTGCCGAACCGCGTCCTCGACCGATTGAAGTGTGGCGCCTGCCTCAACGACGGCAATTGCCGCCAGTGGATCAAGTTTCTCGACGCGGGACATTCGGCTAAGACCGACAAGCAGCTGATCAGGCGCGCACACCGCACCACCGGACAGTCCGGTGCGGCCACCTTGCGGCACCATACCGATTCCCTCACGCTGGCAAAGGGAAATAATCTTGGAGACTTCCGCGGTATTGCCTGGCAGGACCGCCAGGCCTGCTGCAAGATTGTCCGGATGATAGCCAGGCTCAAGCGCGGCAACAGCCGCCTTGTCCAATACATGCTGCTCGCCGACGATACCGACGAGTTCCGCACCCAGCGACTCTATCCGACCCTGCATCTGATTTCATGAACCCTCGGTCCTAGACGGCTTTGCGATAGACACAAATCCAGTGGCGCAGGTCTTTGTATTGCGAGGAGAACGGATAGGTGCGGAACGGCTCTGTTTGCTCTTCAAGGTTCCACGTGCCGCCTTCCTCAAGCGCGGCCATCCTCTCGCCGAAACCGCCTTGCTCTACGGCAATCTTTGAGATCGAAAATATGATCGGTGCACCGGGCTTGGCAATCCCGACAAGACCGTCTATCGCTTCGGCTGGTGCGTGGCCATGCGTCAGGACGCCGGCGGCGGTGATCGCATCGAAGCTGTCACACGGCAGGTCGATCCTGGCACCAAGCAGCATCTTGTGCAGCTGACGATAACACTCCTTGGTCTTGGCGGCGGCCAGCATTCCGTCCGAGGCATCGATGCCAATAATGTTGGCATATCCCAGCTTGTGAAGAACCTCCGCCATATTGCCGGTACCGCAGCCGCCATCGAGGATCCTGGCATTCCTGTCGGGCACATAGCGCCCCACCATGCCGGCCATCAAGGCAATATAGGGATTGCCCGATGCCCAAAGGTCCTGGTCATAGTTGCGGGCCCAACTGTCATAAAGATGATCCAATTTTTTGCGATCGCCGTCGGTCTTATAGACGGCGTCGAGCCAGTCCTCGAGTTCTTGCGTCATGGTGGCGTCTCACTGTGACATTTCCAGCATACCTGTGGGCAAATAGTGCCATCATTATCCAATGCCGTCATCAGCGGACTGTTGATGCAGGATGATTCGTGGTTTGATAAGCTATCTTTGACATATCGAGGCCAAGACATGAAAGGTACGTGGGCATGGCATTTGAAGAGTTGATGCTGAGGATCAACATGCTGGTCACCGAAATGGAGAACAAACCGGAAGACGCACATGAACTGCTGGAACAGCTTCACATGGAGTTGCAGAAGCTAAAGGCGCTCGGGCAGCCATTGCCTGAAGATCTTGTGAAGCTGGAAAATCTGCTAGTCGAGGAGTTTGAGGCCAGCACCAGAAACCGCGTGCACTGACAAAGTCGGGCCGATCGGGTTGGTCATTCGCCGCAGGGCCAGGATGTCGGGGCTGTCAAGCCTGGCGGCAGGATGGTCTTATCGTCGCCACAGGCCTCGATGATCTGTCCCTGCGTCAGACCGGTCACACCACTGAGATCGACACCAGCAAGCCGAGTGCGGAAAAGATAGGCTTTAGTCCAGTTCGAGCCGGCCAGTTTGCTGCCTGCGAACGAGGCGCGTGCGACAATTGCGTAGGTGAAATCGGTGTTGGTTAGGTCGGCACCATCGAAGGTACAGCGGATTGCATCGGCTTTAGACAGATCGGCACCAGACAGGTTGGCGCCAGCGAAGTTGGCCCGCGACAACCCCGATTTTGTCAGATTGCCGCGCGATAGATCGGCGCCGGCAAAGTTGGTTCGGTAGAATTCGACAAAACTAAGATTTGCATCGGACAATTTGGCACCGGAGAAATCCGTACGCATTCCATGCGTCTTGTGCATCGAAGCACCGGTCAGCGATGCGTCCTTGAGCGAGGTGAGGGTAAGATTTGCGCCATCGAGATTTGCGCCATCCAGCTTTGCACCGCGCAAGCCGGTGCTGGTCAGGTTGACGCCCTGCAATTTGGCCCGGCTGAGATCACTGCCGGCCAACATCAGAAGCTTCTTGGAACATTTGGTCCAATCCACCCCTGGATGCGCCATCTCTTTGCAACCAGCCGCTGCCGGCCGTATCGAGAGTATCACTGCAGCTGCCAAGGCGAAGAATACTGGTTTCATGGCTCACACTCCTGGAACTCCATACTAAATCATCGCAGAGAATTCACGACCCTAATTTTTCTACTTTCTCAACCGGGTCCGTGAGCTCAAGCCGTTCAGTTATCGCTGTCCGGATTTTGACTGACCTGGCCCGCCAATCCGTTGGTCATGAGTCGGTAGATGCCGATGGTGCCTCGTCCTGAATCCACCTCCCAAGGAGGCATGCGTTGCCGATGCTAATGCCCCGGCGCGAGATCAGAACCCGGCGATAGGTAGCGCTACTTGAGCAGCATGGCGAACGGCTCGTCGACGGCGCGTGTGACGTAGGCTTTCAGTTCGTCATACAGAGCATGCCCGGGGTCGATTGAGCCAAATGATACCGCTGCTTCAAGGCGCTCGGGCGGAATGAATACGATCGGGCTTGAGACCGGTAATAAATGGGCGCCGCGAGTTGCCTGCAGTGACGTTATGATGCCGAACATCTCGCCGCTGATGGTTGGCCGGGCCAAAACGATCATGCGGTACTGGCCGTGGCGGTTGGTGACCAGGTAGATGTAACCCGACTGGTGTGGAACCGAGACGGCGCCGTTCTGCGTGAACTCGGCATCGACGCGCTCGCCCTCCCGGAACACGAGATGTGAATGAGGATCACTCCAGGCAATGTTGGTCTGATAGGCATAGAGCGATGGGCCGCCGCTGAACGATGGGCGGACCACCAGATAGTCGCCTTCCAGCCAGCTTACGGCAAGGCGCGAGTAGGCACCTAGCTCTTCCGGCGCGACCCCTGGCGTGCCTTGTGTGTCACCGATCAGCGGCACCGGCTCGTTGTTGCGTAGACTGACACCCAATGCATCCTCCAGCCGGACCAGGGTGTTGAGCGTGAACGGGCGCTGGCCGGAGAGTGCTTTTTCAAGTGTCGACAACGAGATGCGCGCTTCGTCGGCGAGCTGCTGGCGGCTTATGCGCTTTCGCGCAATCGCCTCACGCACCAGCTCTGCCAC
This sequence comes from Pseudomonadota bacterium, assembly GCA_016522385.1. Classification (GTDB taxonomy): domain Bacteria; phylum Pseudomonadota; class Alphaproteobacteria; order Rhizobiales; family Aestuariivirgaceae; genus JABDJG01. The sequence continues at coordinate 1,099 of JAEKFU010000056.1, read as the reverse complement.
TGGGATGTGTGAATTCGATGTCGCCATGGTCGGTCCGTACAAATCCGCACAACCTTGCCAGTAATGACGCAAATGCGCAATGGCACGGGCAGACTTGGCGGCAGAATGCCGGAAGTTACGCTGGATCAACTTGGCGGTGAGCCGAAGACTTGGGGGATCTGATTCGCAAAAGGAGATGCCCCTTGATGTCCCTACGCATAGTTCTCGCCACCCCCGCCACCTTTTTCCTCATCGTCCTCATCCTGCTGACCCGTTCGCTTTCAGCCCAACCGTTGATCGGCCCAAACGATGCCAGAACCGGCACGCTGCTATTCGAGACCGCCACGCCCGGCAAATATGTCGATGCACCTGCGGTGGCAACGAGCTTCGAAGTCAACGTCACCGGGCCAATCGTCCGCACCCGTCTGACACAGCACTTCGTCAATCCGGCCAACGGCTGGGTCGAGGGCCTGTATGTCTTTCCCCTGCCGGATGATGCAGCAGTCGACACGCTCAAGATGGTGGTTGGCAAGCGGGTGATTATCGGCGATGTGAAAGAGCGCAAGGAAGCCAAGATCATTTACGAAACGGCCAAGACTGAAGGCCGCAAAGCAGCACTCGTCGAACAGTTGCGGCCCAACATGTTCACCAACTCGGTGGCTAATATCGGCCCCGGCGAAACGGTTCTGGTACAGATTGAGTATCAGGCCAAGGTCCACCGGGCGAACGACAAGTTCTCGTTCAGACTGCCGACGGTGGTCGCACCACGCTATCGCTCACCGGACGTGCTGATGCCGGTCAGCACGGTGCCAAATGAGCGATCGCACCAAACGGTGATGCAGTCTGGTCACGCAACCGTGCCGCAATCACTGGTCCTCGACCCGGAACAGTCGAACCCGACCAATCCGCTAACCATTACGGTGCGCCTTGAACCCGGCTTCAAGATCGCTTCGCTGACCAGCCCGCACCACAAAACCAAGACGGAAGAAGAGAACGGCACCTATCTGGTCACCCTGGCTGAAGCGGCCTTTGCCGACAGGGACTTTGAGCTTGAATGGGTGGCCAAGCCGAGCGACGCCCCGCAGGCGCGCCTGTTCCGCGAGAGAGCCAGCAATGCAGA
>JAEKFU010000052.1 GCA_016522385.1 Pseudomonadota bacterium | reverse complement strand
ATCGAAGATGCGCTGGTGCCGATCATGACAGGCCTGGTGCAAATGACCGGCCTAATGCGGGTCTGAAAGGCGGCATTCGGTGTGGATGGGTGGCGAAGAGTGGTTGAACACTTTAGAATATTCTAATATAATGGAGTGAGTAATTCTGCAGAGGACGACCGGCATGGCGGAGAAACTGATCATAGTGATGGCCAACACGGATCCACGCAACGGCGAAGAGCTAGGCGCACCGATTTTTCAGGCCACGGTTGCCGCGGCGATGGACTACGAGGTGGATGTGATCTGCACCGCCACCTCGGGCCGGCTGATGAAGAAGGGCGTGGCCGAAGGGCTGTTCGTCAAGGAAGGCTCGCCGAAGTCGGTCTATGAATTCATCAAGGAAGCACACGAGGCCGGCGTCAAGTTTTACTGCTGCTCTCCCAATCTCGATCTGTTCGACATGACCAAAGGGGACCTGATTCCCGAATGCGAAGGTGTCGTCGGCGGTGCGCACCTGATCGAGCAGGTGATGGAAGAAGACTGCAAAGTCATGACGTATTGAGTCTCGGAGGGCACCAGACACCATGTCGGAAACGGCAACATCGCGTGTTCAGACACATATCGGCGATCCCCTGTCTCAGGAGCCGCCGGTTGACCGCGATAAGCTGGAAGAGATTTTCCAGGATATCCAGGCTGATCTGCGCTTCGATCATGAGCTGAACGGCTGCCTCAATTGCGGTATTTGCACGGCCACCTGCCCGGCGGCGCATTATTACGACTTCAGCCCGCGCGAAATCGTCCAGCTGCTTTGGACCGAGAACCTGGAGGGTATCTATGATGCCATGCAGGAAAAGATCTGGGCCTGCGCGCAATGCTATACTTGCGCGGCGCGCTGTCCGTTCGGAAATTCGCCGGGCGGCCTAGTAATGCTGATGCGCGAGACGGCCATCAAGCACGGAATGGAGTCGGCCAAGAACGTGCTACGCCCATTCAGCCGGGTGATGCTGAAGCTGATCTCGACCGGAAACCAACTGTCGCCAGATATGATCAATCCGCAGCATTTTGCCGATTGGGGACCGAACATCACAAAGATCGATGCTCCACTGAAGACGTTGCGCAAGGCGATCCCGATGCCGACGCTCAACACGACGGCGACGGCCTGGGAGGTGAACCTCAAAACCTCGATCGAGCTCTATACGATTTGGGAAGAGACCGGCGTGCTCGACCAGCTGGAGACGATCGATGAAAATCTGTTCGACGTGATCACCGATTTCATGGATGAAAAGCGTGACGACTGGGAAGATTTCCTGGAAGAACAGGAAGACGACGAAGACTGAGACTTTTCCGAGGAGGTCGCAATGACCAATAAGAAGGACAACGGCGAACGCTTTACCGGCCACGGTGCCGAATGGCGCGATTCTGATCTCAGCAAGGAGGAGGCGCTGGTCGCAACGGCGTGGGTTGAGCAGAAGATCGACAAGCGCTCGATGCTGACCAACAAGGATCGCGTCGAGGACGTCCGCGACATCATGTGGCAGCTGGAGAAGGATGGCGAGATTGTCGTCCACCGGGTGACCGACGAACACCGGCCAAAGACCGTGAAGACGCTCTATGGCTGGGACAAGCGCGTGCCCACCACCCGCCTTTGGCACCACAAGTCATGTGGCCAATGCGGCAATATCCCGGGCTATCCAGCCTCGCTCCTGTGGCTGATGAATGAGCTTGATATCCACTATCTCGACGAGACAGACCAGACATCGTGCACGGCATGGAACTATCACGGCTCCGGCATCGGCAATATTGAAAGCCTCTCGGCCGTATTCTTGCGCAACTTCCATCAGGCCTATGTGGCGGCGAAGGCAGAAGGACTGCCGGAAGGCTTCTATTATCCCCTGGTGCATTGCGGCACCTCGTTCGGCAATTACAAGGAAGTTCGTGGTTATCTGCTGCATTCGGCCGAGTTGCGCGAACGAGTGAAGAAGATCCTCGGCAAGCTCGGACGACTGGTCGATGGCAAGCTGCTTATTCCAGAAGAAATTGTGCACTATTCGGAATGGGTGCATGTAATGCGCCGCGAGATCGCCAACCATCAGAAGATCGACTGTTCCGGCATCCGGGCGACCATTCATCCGGCCTGCCATGTCTACAAGATGGTTCCTGAGGACGCGATCTACGACGATGAGGTTCTCGACGGCAATCGGGTGGCGGTGTCGACTGGGATCATCGAAGCGCTTGGCGCCCAGGTGATCGACTATTCGACCTGGTACGACTGCTGCGGGTTCGGCTTCCGGCACATCATCTCAGAGCGCGAGTTCACGCGCTCCTTCGCCATCGACCGCAAGGTGCGCGTGGCCGTCGAGGAAGCCAAGGCGGATGTCATGATTGGCCATGACACCGGCTGTATCACCACCCTCGACAAGAACCAGTGGATCGGCAAGGCTGCCGGCAAGGAAGTCGACCTGCCGATCCTGGCCGATTGCCAGTTCGCCGCCATGGCCTGCGGTGCGCATCCCTACAAGATTGTGCAATCACACTGGCACGCCTCGTCGACTGAGACCCTGATGGAAAAACTTGGCATCGACTGGCGGGCGGCCAAGGCCGAATTCGAGGACTACCTGAAGGTGGTCGAGGCCGGTCAACAGGACAATCTATATGACCCGCGCCGGATGATCACCTCTGGGCCCGGCTTCAAGGGAGCTGCGAAACTGACATGACCAGCAAACCCGTTCTCATCGTCGGCGGCGGGCCAGCGGGTCTGGCGGCCGCACATGGGCTGGCCACCATCGGACAGAAGTCTATTCTCGTCGAAAAGGAAGACCGGCTCGGCGGAGCACCGATCCTGTCGGGTTATGCCAAACTGGTGCCGTCGGGGGAGTGGGCCAGGGATGCCATTGGCGGCATGGTCGATCGTGTGGAAGGCAATGGCCTTGTAGATATCAAGAAGGGCATCACCGTCTCGGAATTCTCTGGCGAGCCCGGCAACTTCACGGCAAAGCTGTCGGACGGCAAATCCGTCAAAGCTGCATCAGCCGTGCTGTGCACAGGCTTCACCCATTTCGATTCCGTCAACAAGCCGGAATGGGGCTTCGGCACCTTTCCCGATGTGGTGACTACCACCCAGGTCGAGCAGATGATCTCATCGGGCGCCGGCGTCCGCTGCCCCTCGGACGGGCGTAAGCCGAAGCGGGTGGCGATCCTGCTGTGTGTCGGTTCCCGCGACCGTCAGATCGGCCGGGAATGGTGCTCGAAGATCTGCTGCACCGTGTCGGCCAATCTGGCGATGGAGATCCGTGAGGAGTTGGAGGACTGCCATGTCTATATTTACTACATGGATATCCGCACCTTCGGACTCTATGAGACCAGCTACTATTGGCGCAGCCAGGAAGAATTCAAAGTCAAATACATCAAGGCGCGCATCGCCGAAGTTACGTCGGACGGCGATAAACTCATCGTCAAGGGCGAAGACACTCTGGTGAAGCGGCCGATTACCATTCCCTTCGATATGGTGGTGCATGCCATCGGCATGGACCCCAATGTCGACAACATGCTCCTGTCGACGATATTCGATGTCGAACTCGAGCCGCACGGCTATATCGGTAAACAGACGGCCTATGGAACGATGGGGGCAACCTCGCGGCTGGGTGTGTTTGTGGCCGGCTCGGCCACTGGCCCGGAAACAATTGACGATTCCATCGCACAGGGCAACGCAGCGGCTATGTCCGCCTACGCGTTGATGCACGGGGCGGTCAAGGCGGCAGCGGAGTAGACACCCTTTGGCCATGCTTGTGCATAAGACCCGCCAGAGCACCGTCGAACCGGAGCGTGTCCAATTGCACTTGAGCGGTCCGATTCTGGCGCAGGCGCTCAGCAATGTCGTTGCCGGCTGCGAGGAGCTTGGCGGCGTCGAGCGCTATGCTGCAGCGCTGAACCTCAAGGCTTCGATGTTCCAGGACGCGCTTGGCGAAAACAAGGTGCGGTGCCTGGAGCTTGAGCAGCTGATGGGCTTATGCGTGTTCATGTCGACGGTGCGCCGGCGGATCGCGCCCTATCTCGACCCGACTGGTTTTGCAAAGATCAAACGGGCGTTGACCGATCTGCTGGACGGCGCTAACGACACGAGTACCGCGAATGCCCGCGTTGCAGCATTCTGCAATGGCTTCCCAGACGACAAAAAACACCGATGGGTGCGCGACCTCGCGGCCGAGGTGCTGCACAACACCGACCCGGAACGCTATCCTGTGATGACCCGCTGGGTGTGGGATGCCAAGGCCAATACCGGTGTCATCCGCGAGATCTGGCATGGTGAGAATGTCGACCATATGACAATTCCGGTGCCGGATGAATATGACACCTTCGTTGTGCTGAGAGAGGAACTAAGTCAGTTCCTGACGTCGAACGGCGTCTTCAGCAACGTCATCCATTATGTCGACTTGCTGTGCGCGCAAGTCTATGCGGAGTACATCTCGGCGCAAGGCGGCAGCTTTCTGAGGACGGATTTTTCCGCACCTGAGGACCCGATGCAGCACACAAGGCGCATTCTTGGCCTAGACGGAGTGAAACCGGGTTCTGCCCGCACGCGTCTGAGATCCGTCGACGGCGATGCTTTCGTTCTGGAAGACGTGAAGCTGCTCGAGCAAGAGAACTGAACCGATGCCCATTCACGAAGAACATCTGATCCGGCCTGAGAACCTGAAGACGCAAGAGGACCTGGTAATCGACGGCATCGATGTGTCGGGGCACTGGAGCACCTTCATCGAGTCGCGTGTCGTCACCGACTATAACGAGGCGCTGGAAGAGGAAATCGCGGCGCTGCCCGGCGGTGAGTACATCCATCGCTGCTGGCAGTGCGGGTCGTGCACTAATTCCTGCACGGTCAATGAAGTCAATCCCGACTTCAATCCGCGTTACTGGATCTACCTCATCCGCATGGGTATGGAGAGCGAGTTGCTGCGCGATAAGGAAATCATCTGGCAATGCGTTTCCTGCAACAAATGCACCTATGCCTGTCCGCGCGATGTGGTGCCGGAAGGCGTCATGAAAGCGACGGCCCATTGGCTCGAACTGAAGGGCCATACGCCGAAGTCGCCCTCCATGGTGTTCGATGAAGTGTTCACCGAACAGGTGATACAAACCGGCAAGATCGAGGAAGGCCGCATCATCCGCAGTTTCTTCAAACGCACTGGTCAGGAGCTAATGCAGGACTGGCTCGTGGAAATGGTAAAGAGGCTAGTCGCCAAGTTGCCGGTAACCCTCTTGTGGAAGATGGGCCTGGCCAACGTGCTGCGACCACGCACCAGCGGCTGGGCCGGCGCACGCGATGCCATCCAGGACTATGTCGATGAGAAGAATGCCGAACACCGCAAGGCGCTGCGCCTTGATGAGCTGGTGGAATTGGCAAAGCAGGAAGCCAAACCGGGCCAGCAAATGGCAGCCGAGTAGGAGACAGAAATGAGCACCGAACAGAGACCCTACAGGAAGGTCGCCTATTACCCGGGATGCGCGCTGGAGGGCACTGGTCATGCCTATAACCGGTCCACCAAGGAGGTTGGCAAGGCGCTCGGACTGAAGCTGGACGAGGTCAAGAACTGGAACTGCTGCGGAGCGATGGAAGTGAAGAACATCGACCCGAAGATCCAGACCTATCTGTCTTCGCGGGTGATGTCGATCGCCGCCAACGAGATGGGCCACGACGTGGTGATGGCACCGTGCAACGGGTGCTATCACAATCTCAAGAAGGCGGATTACGACCTAAAGCACGACGATGAGTCGCGCCAGGTGGTGGACCGCATCTCGAGCAAGGCGGGCCATAGCACCTATGAGGCTGGACAGGTCGAGACGATCCACGCACTCGACTGGATCAAGGAGGGTATCGGCGAAAAAGAGTTGCGATCGCGGGTCAAGAACTCGCTGAAAGGCCTCAAGGTCGCCAACTATTACGGCTGCATGTACACCAGGCCGCGCCACATCTTTCCTGAGAAGGATCAGGGGCCGGGCAGTGAATCAACCTCGCAGCCACATTTCATGGACGATTTGCTGGCGGTGGCCGGGGCGGAAAATGTTGACTTCCCGCTCAAGACTGCCTGCTGCGGTGGCGCCCATACGCTGTCAGACTCCGACACGTCGACCTTGCTCGTGCTGAATATCCTGCGGGCGGCCGAGGCAGCCGGCGCTGACGTGATTGCAACGGAATGCCCGACCTGCCACAGCGGACTGGAGATGCACCAAGTGCGCGCCGAGAAGAAGTTCGGCTACAAACTCGAAGTGAAGATCCTGTATTTCACGCAGCTTCTCGGCATGGCCCTGGGCCTCAGCCCCAAGACGGTCGGGGTGCATGAGAATGTGTCGGATTCGATGCCGATGCTGAAGCAAAAGGGCATCGCATGAATTCTTTGGAAGACATCGGCGCCCGTTTGCAGCGATCATCCGCCGATGGCTCGCCGGCAGTGTTGGCGGATGAGTATCTGCAAGCCGGCGAAGACGTTCTTTCACACTGGGCTCTCGGACGCGGTTTCGAGCCGACGAACGAGACAAGGGAGGGCTTCCGCCTGCTGGCCCTGCACCGGCAAGGTGCGAAAGGCGAGCCGAGCTTCAATGCCTGCCGTGAAACTTGCCGCGAGCTTGCCTATCACTACAATCTCGTAACGATGGAGCCGGATCACCCAGACGCGACAAAGCGCCTGGAAATGATGCGACTGGTTGCCATGCACCTGTACCTGTTTGTTAGGGGCAAAATGGAAGTGAGTGGCCTCGGAGAGTTTTGCTGTGCCTCGCGTCCGCTGAGGACCGGTACAGACCGATAGATTGATGAGAGATTGAGGAGCTTTGCCATGCCTGTTGTACGCGGATGCCATCTCCCGGATGAACTCCTATACGATGTTGACAATCACATCTGGTTCCAGGAAGTCGGCGACGGCAATGTCAAACTCGGCATGACAACGGTGGCCGCGGCGATGGCTGGACCGCTCGTGGCCTTCACGCCGAAAAGGGTCGGCCGGTCCGTGCGCGCCGGGAAATCCTGCGCAACGGTTGAGTCAGGTAAGTGGGTCGGTCCGGCTAAGTCTGCCGCCGGCGGCGAGGTCATCGAGGTCAATGAAGACCTGGTCAACGAGCCCAGCACCGTTAACGAGGATCCCTATGAAAAGGGCTGGATGGTTATCCTGAAGCCGGATGAGTGGGACAGCGTGCGCCCGGGTCTTGTACTCGGTGCTGATGTCGCCAGCCGCTATGAGGCCAAGATGGATGCGGACGGTTTCGACGGCTGTGAATGATGCAATCGCGGTCTAATAGGACATTGCCGCAATGAAGCGCGAAATGGACATGGAGCTGCTGCACGAAAATGCCGAACGGGCGAGCGAGTTGCTGCGCAACATGTCGAACCAATGGCGGCTTTTGATTTTGTGCCACCTGGCCCAGGGTGAGATGTCGGTTCACGAGCTGGAAAAGGTCATCGGCCTCAGCCAGTCTGCCCTATCGCAGCATCTGGCGATATTGCGCCG
>JAEKFU010000706.1 GCA_016522385.1 Pseudomonadota bacterium | reverse complement strand
TCACAGCACTGACCTTGATCGCCTCACCTGCCTTTGCCGGCAGCGGAACGTTCAAAGGTGCCTCGAACCATGTCACCACCGGTTCCGTTAGCGTCAGCGAATCCGGCGGTAAGGTGGTAATCAAACTGGGCAAGAACTTCTCGCTCGATGGTGCCCCCGATCCTTACGTTGCCCTTGGCAATGGTTCAAAGCCACTTAAGGGCGGTTTAGTAGCAGTGCTGAAGTCCAATACCGGGGCACAAAACTATTCGATTGCAGCAACCCCGGCGCTTAGCAAAGCATCGCATGTGATTATCTGGTGCAAGAAGTTCGCCGTGCCACTGGGCGTTGCCAAGGTAAAATAAGACGTCGCTACTCACACGACACCTACTCGGCAAACATACCTGTTACCCTGACAGATGTCGGGGTCCAGGGCCGTCCTACCAGTTATTTCTCGTGCAGTTCTGGATTGCGGTTTTCACCAAGACGGCGCCCTAAAAGCGATGGTGCCGGCTTAGTTGCTGTACACCTGCGAGGGAAGCCACAAGATGAGTTGCGGAAAGGTGATGCAGATGAACAGGCCGAGGGCTTGTAGCAGCAGGAACGGGATGGCGGCTCGGAAGATCGTCGCCATACCGATTTCCGGCGGCGCCACGCTTTTGAGATAGAATAGTGCATACCCGAAAGGTGGGGACAAAAACGACATCTGCATGTTGACCATATAGACGACACCGAACCACAGCTGCATGGCTTCGCGTTTCTTGTCCGGATCGCTGATACCGGCGGTCGGACCGTCAAAGCCAAACAGGCCGGTGAACTCCATTTGCAGCAAAATCGGCATGAAAATTGGCACGGCCAGGAGCAGGATGCCGACCCAATCAAGGAACATTCCAAGAATCACCAGAATGATCATCATGATCAGCAGGATGCCGTAAGGCCCGAGGCCGGTGCCGATGAGAGTTTCGGCAACGAATTGCTGACCGCCCTGCAGGATATAGAATCCAACGAAGATCGATGCTCCAAAGATGATCCACAACACCATGGCTGACGCCCTCAGCGTCGTAAGAGTGGCCTCCTGAACGCCGGCCCAAGAAAGGCGTCGGTGCATGGCAGAAACGAAGATTGCCCCGAAGGTTCCAATGCCGGCGGCCTCGACCGGCGTGGCAATACCGGTGAAGATCACACCGAGTACCAGCACGATTAACAGGATCGGAGTGATAATACCGCCGAGCAGGCGCAGCTTTTCGCGAATATCGACGCGTTCCTCGACTGCTAGTGCGGGTCCTGCTTCAGGGTTCAAATAGCAACGTGCGGTGACGTAGGCGATGTAAAGGCCCGACAGCAGCAAGCCTGGGATCACGGCACCGATAAACAAGTCACCGACGGACTGTTGGGCGACGACGGCAAATAGGATGGCAAGGATGGACGGCGGGATCAGGATGCCAAGGGTGCCGCCGGCAAGAATCGAACCGCAAGCCAGATGCGGATCGTAGTTTCGGCGCAGCATGGCCGGCAGGGCGAGGATTCCCATGGCCACTTCGGCAGCACCAATGACGCCAACCATGGCAGCGAGAATAGTTGATGAGACGATTGTGGCCGAGGCCAGACCGCCGCGTAGGCCGCCGAGAATCTTGTAAACGACGTCGAACAGCTCCTGAATTATGCCGGCCCGCTCAAGCATGGCAGCCATGAAAATAAACAGCGGGATTGCCGAGAGCTGATAATCGGTCATGAACGGAAAGATGCGCGATGGCAGGATGTTCAGTTCACTGGCCGAGCCGAAGACGAACAGAAAGATACAGCCGAGGCCGCCGGTAACAAAGGCCAGTGGCAACCCAGCCATGAGCAGGATGCCCAGGGCACCGAACATCAATAGGGTCAGCCAGAAGATTTCAATCTCTAGTCCCATGACCTATGCCGTTTCCTGGCGTTGGAGATAGATGATGTCGCGCATCAGTTTTGCGACACCTTGCAGTAGGAGCACCGCAGCACCGATGACTATGGTGATCTTGACCGGCCAGTACTGTATGGCCCATTCGGTGAACGAAACTTCCAAGACATCTATGGCGTCACGGGCAAACAAATAACCGGTGATTGCCAACGTGGCAGTGAATATGAAGAACACAACTGACGTGATCACATCTATGAGGGCGCGCGCGCGGGGTGAAAATCGTTCATAGATAACATCAACCCGCACGTGTGCCCCTTCGCGCAAGGCATAGGCACCCGATAGCAGATACTGCATGCCGAACATCAAGAACATGCTCTCATGAGCCCAATTGGTCGGTGAGTTGAAGACGTAGCGGGCGACGACCTCATAGTAGTAAACAAAAACCGCAAGCACCGACCAATAGGCGACGAAACTTCCTGTCCAGCCGGAAAGTTTCTCGATCATTGCAATCAGCGGCGTTGTGATCTGCTGGCGTGCATCGCGTTTGGCGCCGCGTTCCATGACTTCGAACGGAGCCGCTTGCACTATATGGGCTTCGCGTGCTGCGCACTTGACGACCAGACGCGGAATCAAGAAAGCATCAACAATCAGCATTATTATGATAATGGCGAACAAGCCGCCGCCCATGGATCGCCAACGATCAAATTTGGTTTGGGCGATTTTGGCATTGACTTTGATTTCATCGCGCTTTTGGATCGCCTTGTCCAATTTGGGCTGAGCACCTTCCTTGCCGCCATCGACCGCTTTTTGATGGCGTTTGACCATGAATTCAGCGACCTTCAACTCATTGTCAAAGGTCGATTTGATGTTTCGTGCGTCTGTCGCAAGATTGTTGCTCATCAAGATGAGAACAAACAGAACGACATAGCAAAGCCCGGGTAGCAGCGACCCGACATAGAAACGGTGCAATCCGCCAAATCCGCCCCAAAGCCAAAGTAGATAGGCGATCGGCTTGGAGACGCGTTGCCTGGGTTTGTCTTCAGCTTTCTGAACAAGATAAATCGCCAATGGCGGGAACAGCAAAAGTCCGCACCAATAAACGGAATGTGGCATAACGAAGGTCAGATTTGGCAATACCAGCCAGCTCGGCAGGATTGCATGCATCAAATCCGCTATTGGCGACAAGATTTGCTGTAACACGTAATGGCTCCTGGAACGCCGGCTAACGGATAGTACTTAAGCTGTAGACCTCCCGTCGGCAAAGACGGAACTCGAACGACCGGGACGGATTCACCGTCCCGGCTCGAGCAAAGATTTGCAAAAGAGCAGTAGCCTACAGTTTCAATTCCTGTCCGGCGATCTGATCGGGTGTCACATAGCCCAAGCTGCCCGACATCATGTAGTCAAGCTGGAGCTTGAATGCGCGAGCTGCATTGACGTCTTTGTTTGCCCACTGGAACCAGCGTGGCACGGCAAGCCTCGTAAAGGCCTCGACATCGTCCTGCGACAGCCGCGTCACAGTCGTACCAGCCTCCTCGAAGTTACTCCATGCTTCCTGGTCGGCCTTTTGGATGCCGGCGTGATGGATATCCGAATAGACGCACACTTCCATCTCGACAAACTGCTTCATCTGCGGTGACAGGGCATTCCAATGTTTAATGCCGACGGTCAGATCCATGAGGTCAACCGGCTGGTAAATCGACATGAAACCGGGCGGTCCCATCGAGATATATTTGGTCGCCTTGTGGAAGCCGAGCGCATAGTTGATCGCTGGGCCGACATAGTCGGCGACATCGATCGTTCCTTTGTCAAGCGCAGGGAAAATTTCCGATCCCGGCAGCAGCGTCGTCTTGGCGCCGGCATCCTGGAACACCTCGGCCACCATGCCACCGGGGAGACGCATCTTGCGGCCGCGGAAGTCCTCGATCGACAGGATCGGCACCTTGGAGTGAATTATGTTGGGTCCGTGGTGAATATGGCCGACATAAAACATGTCGAATTTGCCGAATACCTCGCGTGCCAATTCGCGACCGCCCAGCGCATAGAAGAAAACATCCCACTCATGGGGGTTGCGCAGTCCCAGCGGATAGGAACTCAAGAACACGGCCATCGGCATGCGTCCGGCCCAGTACAGCGTAAACGGGTTCATCGCTTCGATGACTCCGTTCTTGACTGCGTCGAACAATTGGAAATCACCAACCACGTCCTTGGCGCCGAACGGTTGAAAAGCCAGTTCCCCACCGGTTTTTTCAACAATTGTGCCGCACCAGTCCTTAAAGATCTGCAGACCGATACCGCCGGGCCACGAAGTTTGTATGCGCCAGGTGGTTGTCTCAGCCGCCCTGGCATCACTAATGAACGGGCTGGCCAGACCACCCGCTGTGGCGGCAACACCGGCCGTCACCGCGGCATTCTTCAGGAAATCGCGGCGCGCCGCCACGACACCTTCCACATTCTCACGCAGACCGTGTTTGGATAGTTTTCGGGTCATGTGTTCTCTCCTCCCAGGATTGGCGGCGGCTGTTTCTGCTCTTTGCCGTATTTCAACAAATCTGACTGCCAGAGTGTGTGCCAGACCGGTGATCGGCAATGCTGTGCGTTTCTGGCCGCCGCCACATTATGGGAGGGCGGGGATCACCGTGTCAAATACGTGTTTCAAGCTCTGGGATTGCTTGATGATCAATGACTGCGGAATGCCTTCGAGCGTCAGATTGCCGATGTTGCAGATGTCTGCCATACTTTTCGATGGTCGACGGAGCAAGCGATGCTGAGCGTGGTGGGTCAAGCTGCACGTATGTTGCTGGTGGTTATTTGTACTGCGTTTTCGGTCGTGCCCGCCGCGGCCGAGAAGCGGATCGCGCTGGTGGTTGACGTCGATCGCTATGTCAACCTGCCAAGCCATCAGCAGTTGCGGAAAGCGGTCAATGATGCGCAATCAATTTCGGCTGCGCTGCGCGGCGTTGGGTTTCAGGTCATCCCGGTTAAGAAGAATGCCAGCCGGGATGACTTCATTCTTGCCTGGCAGCGATATTTGAACCAGATCGAGAAGGGCGACGTTGCGGCGTTGTTCTTTGCCGGGCATGGCGTGGAGATCAATGGACAGAATTACCTGCTGCCGTCCGACATTCCCGTGGTGCGTGCCGGCGAGGAAGAGATTCTGAAGTCTCGCTCGATGAATTTCGACGGATTGTTGCATGAGCTGCAAAAACGCGGTGCGCGGCTCAACCTGATCATTTTGGACGCCTGCCGCGACAATCCATTTGCCACGGCGACTGGCCGATCGCTCGGTGCCAGCCGTGGTCTGGCCAGCGTGCAGCCGGCTAGCGGCACCTTTGTCATGTATTCCGCCGGACTTGGGCAATCCGCGCTCGACCGGTTGTCGGATGACGATCAGAACCCAAACTCAATTTATACCCGGGAGCTTCTGCCGCTGCTGCAGAAGCCGGGACTTACATTGTTGCAGGTCGCCACACGGGTGCGCCGGCGGGTTCGCGAGACGGCGCTAAAAGTCAATCATAAACAGGTGCCGGCCTACTATGATGAGGTCATCCGCGACTTTTATCTGGCCGGCCGGCAAGCCAGCCCCGGCAGCGGTAGCGGCAGTGGCGATGCAAAGACGGCCAGCCCGGGCGGGTCTGCTGGTAGCAACGCAAAACTGGCCTGTCAGCGTGCAATCCTGGATGACACAATAGAGGGCTATGAGGCGTATCTACGGCAATTCCCCGGCTCGGCCTGCCACACCCGCATACAAAGCCTTTTTGAAGCCAAAGTGGAAAAGATCCAATGGGACAAGGCGCGCGCGGCCCATTCAATTGCAGGCTACCGCAGCTATCTGATCGCTTTTTCAGACGGCATCTACGCAGGGGAGGCGCGTAACCAGCTGCAATCGCTGACCAAAACCGCAACGGTAAGGCCCAAAGAGACCCCTGAGCTAAGAGTCACCGATCCTGATATATCGCG
>JAEKFU010000660.1 GCA_016522385.1 Pseudomonadota bacterium | reverse complement strand
CCGCAACGAGTCCGATATCGGGGCCTAAGCAGACGAAAACCGCGGCAATGCGGAAATCGAATTTCGAATGTCGCCTGTTGGGAGTAGAACGGACTCAATCGAAATGGGGCCTACACTTCCGCTTCGTGCCAACTTCAGACATTAGCGATGTTAGCCACCGGTCGAAGACTTCAACGGAAAAACGCCTGCGCGATCTGAAGACGATCGATAACGTAATCCAATGTTAGGCGTTTACAACCAGCCGGGCAGCTTGTTGACGGGGGGCCAAGCTTCATCCGAACTTTGTTCAGAGAACAAGTGATTTTCGCCTTTTGTTTCATAGTAGGCCAACTTTGCCTCACTCGTTGAAACAAGCGGTGAATCGGAATCGGACTCAGTCGAGGTGATACCGAACAGCAGCTCCGCGTACTTCGATGGAGACATTACAGAGTCGTCTGCGAGTTTCGCAGTCAATGACTCTACGTTGACCAGATCCGACCGCTCTAGCCCGGTCAGTTTCCGGTCGTAACCGTCCACAACTTGTTTCGTTCCGATTTGGACGGTCTCTGTCCCAACCACGACTGGCCGTTCGCCGACTTTCACCTGCTCCGTACCGATCTGTACCTGCTGGTACCCGATCACCTCTGCGCTGGTAGTACCTTCCGTCAATCCCAGTTTGGCGAGCGGAGATTTCCTAATGTCGGCGAGCGTCAGAGAAGCTCCCTCGGCTGCCTCGAGGCTTAATCTGCCGTCCTCAGTGTAGCTGGCGGTAAGACCGCTAATGCTATTCAGAGCATCTAGCAGGCCAGCGCGGAATGAACCATTATCAGACGCGAATGTGAACTCCTGCACCGAACCGTTCACCTTCACGGAAATCGTTCTCGCGTCCACGAATTTGACCTTGGCCGTTGGGCCATCGCCAACTGTCACGGAGAAGCGGGCACCCCTTCTGATGCCTGCTTCGCTCAAACTGTCAAAGCCTGAGAGATCTCTGGAGCCTTCAACTCTAGTTTCTAAGATCGCCTGCTCCTCGTAGACGGGTCGCGTTTCGAATATGTCCTGATTTTCGATCACATCCTTTTGGGCAAAAACGTCCTCAGTGTTGTACCGGGCGACGAACTCAAAGCTTGGACTGAAAGCGGGGTTTCGACCAAAATAGGATTGCTCAACCTTCGAGCTGGCGCGCTGGTTGAGCAGTGTTACAAGCTGATTTGCGGTATCCCGCGTCTGGTCGGTTCCGAGTCCTACATTGCGTGCCGACGATTGCAGCAGCAGTTGTGGGGCAACAGACTGGATTTTCATCGTGGTCTCCAGAGGCGAGAGGTTAAAGCGGTTACTGACCAGTTGAGTTTATTCCTGTTCAACATTATCAAATTCGCGTTGCGGGGCATTTAAGTCCGGACCGGCAATTGGTTTTATAAGATTAGGAATTTGGTAACCAAAGAGCTCGTCGAAAGTCGGCAATTCTGGATTGCCTTCAAAGGACGGTGCAGCAATCGCGATGGGCTGCTGAAAAGCGCCACAAGGCATCATTCAATATGTTAACCATCTCGCGTCATGATGAGTTGGTTGATGCGAGTGTATGGTGTCACAACTTACTGAATTTCGTTCTGTCTCAGAAGCCCCGCCTGTCCTGGCGGGGTTTCTTCTTGCTGGGTCGGCACCAAGCAAAGACACCGAGTCCTTGCGGAACGGTGTTTGTTTCGGCCGCTTTGAACGGCCAGTAAAAAATGGACCAGGAATCGGAGTATGGGACAGACGAAATCGCTGCAAAAACGGACACCGAATTTTGAATGTCGGTCATGGGGTGAACACCGGACCTATCGGATCAAGGTGCAACTGGTCCGAAAGGTGCCAATTCCGGGCAATGGTTTGTTGAAGCCCGTTGGCCGAGGGGCACCTTCCTCATACGTTCACGCTGCTGGCCCGTTAGTGCGAGAACCCCCAAGGGGCCGCTCTAAGGGTCAGCGTCTCCCGTACTGAACGGTATTC
The DNA here is from genome assembly GCA_016522385.1 of Pseudomonadota bacterium. GTDB lineage: Bacteria > Pseudomonadota > Alphaproteobacteria > Rhizobiales > Aestuariivirgaceae > JABDJG01. Next base: position 1,000 of record JAEKFU010000660.1, on the reverse strand, counting down.
AGCGGATTCCACTTTGCTCTCATCTTGAGACGATTCAGGCCACACCCTGACGAAACCGGCGCAAAGACGGACATCAAAAATCAAATGTCGGCTATCGGGTGAGCAACAGACTCCTTACGAAACGGGTCAAGACTTCCGAGAAGTGCCACATTCGGACTCTCGGTCATTTTGGTTTTGTCGTAAGCTTCGCAGCTAACAACCACAAAGGTTCCAGCTGAGGAGCACCGACGGTGGAGCGTAGGCTTGCTGCCATACTTGCTGCCGATGTCGTTGGCTATTCCAAGCTGATGACAGAGGATGAAGAAGCTACTCTGGCGCAGTTGAAGGCGCACCGGGCCGATCTGTTCGATCCCAAAATCGCCAAACACAACGGCCGCATCATCAAGCTGATAGGTGACGGAACGCTGGTTGAGTTCGCCAGCGTCGTCGACGCTGTGAACTGCGCCGTTGACATCCAATCAGCTCTTGCTGAGACGGCGGGTACAATCCGCCTGCGCATCGGCATCAACCTCGGCGATGTCATCGTCGAGGGCGAAGACATCTATGGCGATGGGGTTAATATCGCGGCACGTTTGGAAGCCTTGGCTGACCCCGGCGGCATCTGCGTGGCTCGCAATGTCTTTGATCAGGTCAAGTCCAAAGTGGAGGTGCGCTTTGAAGACCTTGGGGAGCAGGCGGTCAAGAACATACCGGAGCCAGTGCAGGTTTTTCGGGTTCTATTGGGCTCACCGACTGCCGCTCACGTTGTCACCGCTGCCAAGACCATGCGCTCTATTCGCTGGCCGGTGGTCGCAGGCGTACTGACTGGCCTTGTAATCTTGGCTGGCGCTGTACTTTGGCAACGCCCCTGGGAGCCACGTGAGGAACCCGCCTCCGAAGCCAACATGGCACTGCCGCTACCCGATAAGCCGTCCATCGCGGTGCTACCTTTCAACAACTTGTCACAAGATGGCGGCCAGGAATATTTCGCTGACGGCATGACGGAGGACCTGATTACGGA
>JAEKFU010000645.1 GCA_016522385.1 Pseudomonadota bacterium | reverse complement strand
GGCGGTTCGGGTAGGGGAAGTGCTGCAACCAGGTCACCGGCTTGCTGCGGCGTTGTACCAACAGCAGCACTGTTGGGATCCGGTGCACTGGGGGATTGTGAAACAACAGCATTTTGCTCAGACTTGGTCGCATTGGGCGAACTTGCCGCCTCGCCCTGATCACTTCGTGATGAGGTCTGCGTGCCGTCATCGTATAAGGATCCTTGCTGATCAGAACCCGGTGGTGGCGGCAAGGGCAATGGTAACGGCTCAGTTTCAATGCCGCCTTCGTTGGTACCCTGCGCAGCGCTCGGCGACTGCGGTGCTTCCTCACTCGGCACAATGGTTTCCTGTTCCAAGGTTTGTTCACCGAGGATGCGATCATAAATCTGCTTTCGCCGTGCCGGTTGCGGTGACGGTGCCGCCTGCTCCACTTTTTCAGGCTCCACCTTGTCCGGGGTGCTGGGTGGTGCAATCGTCGGCACCTCAGTAGGCCCTTTAGCACCTATGCCCGCTGTCTTTGTTGCCCCGAATGTATAGACCAGTGCCCCGGCAACTGCGGCGACTGTCAGCAATGCCAGTATCAAGATTATCGGGCCGCTGCCGCGCCGCGACTCCTGCTCCTCGAATGCTTCATCAAAATCTTGATAAGCGGCGCTATAGTCTTCAGCGCTCGCCCGCCGGGAACCTTTTGCTGCCGTGTCCTCGTCTTCAAAAACTCCGCTCAAGTCGTCATCAACGTAACCGAGCGATCGGCCCGTTCTGTTAGCAGCCGGACCGGTCAATCCCGTTCTTGCTGTCGGGGCAGGTCCTGGTGGAGGCAATTGACCACCAAGAGGCAGGCCGGGTTGTCCCGGATATCCACGGTAAACCGCCTCTCCCGGTCTAGCCGGCGCGCGCAGCGGCGGCGGTGCGCCGGCGGTCTGGACGCCATGGCCAGCGCCTGCGGGTTGACCGCTTGGTGGGTATCCTCTCGGCATCTGTACTCCCGGTCGATCCCCGGATTTCGGCAAAGGTGGCATGTGGCGCGGATCGGGAGCGCCAAGTGGTGCCGCGCGTGCCGGATCAACTGGCGCCGGTCTTGGCGCGGCCGCACTGGGTTGACGCGTTTCATGGGGTAGAGGCAGCGCCGCAGCGGTTGGCGTCCCTGCCGCCGTCGGCGGTGGTGCTGCAGGTTTGATTTTTGCTGAAGCTGCCTGTTTTTGTACGATGTCCGGCTTGCAAACTCTTCTGGCGCAAAACCAAACTTCGGTCGGGTTACCGTTTCTGACTCGGCATCTTTATCCACATTAACCTCGGGATGTTCATGGGCTTCCGGTTTTGGCTCAGGCGCGGCGTCGTCAGCATCTTCCGGGACTATTTGTGCCGGGTCCGGGGCGACCTCTGCTGTTGCTTCAGCCCTGGAGTCGTCCACGTCTGGTTGGCCGTCTTCTTGCTCAACAACAGGCGCCGTGTCGGTTTGAGGTTGTTGGCGCGCCGCACTCAGGCGTTGCGCCGCCAGCCGCTCAGCCGCTTCCCGCTGAGCACGCAGACGGGCACTGAAGTCGTCGTCGACTGGCGCAGGAGTTTCTGCTTCCGGTGTTGCGGTAGGACTGCCTTGATCGGTCGCGACCTGCGACGACTGCTGATCAGCCTGCCGTCGCATACTATCGGCATTGGGCTGCTGCTCGTGCGGCACGACGTTTAGGTTCTCAACCTTTGGCGCTTCAGCGCGCTGCGGCCGGTTTTGCGGTGGCGAAGATGGCGGCGTCGAGCCGGGCTTGCGATTTGGCACCGGCGCCGATGCTACAGGTCGTACCCGCGGCGCCATTGGCGCGGGGCTCGAGATCTGCTGTCCAGGCCGCGGAGACAGCCGCCCGGCTGCACCGACCGGCGGCGGCATGGTAGGCCGCAAAGGCGGTGAAGGAGGTGGCGGTCGACGCTCCTCCTTGAATTCGGCAGCAATTTTTGGCAAGTCCTTATTGATGCCGAGACGTTCGCGCCAATTCTTCTTGGTTCCGCCCCCGGAACCATTGCTCGTCGACTTTTGATCCATAAAACGGTTGTCCGCTGTTACATTTCTTCGACCGGATTAACGCCCATAATTCGAAGACCGTTGCCCAATACATAGCGAATCACGCGCAAAAATGCGAGCCGCGCGAGCGTAACATGCATGCAACTGGCCAAAATAAATCTTAATTGCGGTGATTCTTTGCCTTTGTTCCATAGCCCGTGGAATTCGCTCGCTAAATCATAAAGATAGAAGGCCACCCTGTGCGGCTCATGGCTCGCCGCCGCCGCTTCCAACAGCTTGGGATACTCGCCAATCCTCTTCAATATTGCAATTTCCGCATCATCCTGCAGCAAATTGAAATCCGAAGCCAACAATTTGTCCACCGATACGGCATCCTCGCCGAACTCTTGAACAGCGTTTCTGAACACCGAGCAAATTCGCGCGTGGGCGTACTGGACATAAAAAACCGGGTTTTCGCGTGACTGTTCGGTGACTTTTTCGAAGTCGAAGTCAAGCGGTGCTTCATTCTTGCGATAAAGCATCATGAAGCGGACGACGTCCGGGCCCACCTCGTCGACCACCTCTCGCAAGGTGACGAACTCCCCTGCCCGCTTGGACATCTTGACCGGTTCGCCACCGCGAAATAGCTTCACCAACTGGCACAGTTTGACAACGGCCCGCGATTGGCCGCCTGACACTGCGTGCATGACTGCCTCAAGCCGTTTGACATAGCCACTGTGGTCGGCGCCCAGAACATAGATCATCTGTGAAAAGCCACGTTCGAACTTGTCAAGCGCATAAGCAACATCAGACGCAAAATAGGTGAAAGAGCCGTCAGACTTGACCAGCGGTCGATCGGTATCGTCACCATGCTCAGACGATCGGAACAGCAACTGATCGCGATTTTCCCAGTCATTCCGCTCCGCCTCCGATAAACTCTTGGGTGGTTCTAGCCGGCCTTCGTAGACCAACCCCTTCGCCCTCAGAACATCTAGAATGTCTTTGACTTTCGTGCTGGCTTCGCCGTGTACGGACTGCTCGGATGTGAAAACTTCCTGATGGATATTCAGTGACGCCAGATCATCGCGGATCATGTCGAGCATCATGGCGATCGCAAACTCGCGAACGACCGGCAACCAGTCTGTCTCGGCGACTGACAACAACGCATCTCCATGTTGCGTCTTCAGCGCCTCGCCCACCGGCATCAAGTAATCACCAGGGTAAAGTCCTTCAGGGATTTCGCCGATTGTCTCTCCGAGAGCTTCGCGGTAACGCAGGTAGGCGGATCGTGCGAGAACATCGACCTGTGCCCCTGCATCATTGATGTAGTACTCGCGAACGACATCATACCCGACCGTCTGCAGAATATTGGCCAGCGCATCGCCGAATACCGCACCACGGCAATGGCCGACATGAAGCGGTCCGGTTGGATTGGCCGAGACATACTCGACATTGACCCTTTCTCCACCACCGGTCTGACTGCGCCCATAGTCGTCGCCCAACTTGAACGCCTCGGCCGCCAGTTTCGGCCAGAACGATGAGGCAAGCCGCAAATTGATAAATCCTGGGCCAGCCACCTCAGCGGCCTCGATTTCATCATCTTGCTGCAACAGATCTGTGATCATCTCCGCAAGCTGGCGCGGCGTTTGTCCGGCCGGTTTGGCCAGCACCATTGCCGCATTCGTCGTGATGTCGCCGTGCGCAGCATCGCGCGGCGACTCCACGGCGATACGCGAAAAATCTGCATCTTTCGGAAGCACATTGGTCTTCACAAGTTCGCCTAGCGCTGCTTCGACGACTGCCTTGAAGTGGGCAAACAGGTTCATTGGCGCCCTTGAACTCGGTTCTGTCAGAGAAATGAGACCCGCGAATTACCGGAAAAGCGGATCAAGGTCAAACAACCGTTTGTGCTGTTCAAGTGCATATCGATCGGTCATGCCAGCAATGAAATCGCACACCTGTCGGGCAAAATCGGTGTCTTCATCCGAGTAACCGTGCTCACGCCAGCCTGAAGGTAATAGGCTGGCCTCACTCATATACGCATTGAAAAGGTCGCGCACGACCCGTCGAGCGCGGCTCATGATGTCGACAATCTTTTCATGCTTGTACATCCGCCGTTGCATGAATGACTGTAGCGCGCGGTTCTTCTCGCGCATTTGCGCATCAAACATCACAAGCGGCTCGTCAAGTGCGCGAACATCATCGATCGTTGAAATCTTCAATTTGAACGCTCGCTTTTGTGTCGCAGTGATTACATCGTCAATCATCCATGAAATTACTCGCCGCACCGTCTCATGAATAAGACGGGTACGGTCAAGTTTCGGCCAACTTCGTATAACGTCGCTGAGCGCTTCGCCTGCCAACGGCAGATCCCCTAGGTCGATGACATCGAACAATCCGGCCCTGAGAGCATCGTCGATATCATGCGCGTTATAGGCAATATCATCCGCGATAGCCGCCGTCTGGGCCTCAGCGGCTGCAAATGTTGACAGCTCCAGTTCACCGGCATGTGCAAAGTTGCGAATTGCCGCTGGCAAACCACGCTCGGCGTAGTGGCCGAGCGCCTTGCCATCGGCATCGAGCAGTGGGCCATTGTGCTTGATCAGTCCTTCCAGCGTTTCCCAGGTCAGATTGAGACCGTCAAAGGCTGCGTACCGCCGCTCCAGGCGAGTCACGATCCGGAGCGCTTGGGCGTTGTGGTCAAAACCGCCGAACTCCTCCATGCACAGGTCAAGCTCACGTTCACCGGCATGACCGAAGGGGGTATGTCCCAGATCGTGTGCCAGGGCCAGGGCCTCCGTCAGGTCTTCGTCCAGGCCCAACGCTCGAGCAATGGAACGAGCAACCTGCGCCACCTCCAGCGAATGGGTCAGGCGCGTTCGATAGTGATCGCCTTCGTGGAACACGAACACCTGCGTCTTATGCTTCAGACGGCGGAAGGCTGCCGAGTGAATGATACGGTCCCGGTCGCGTTGGAATGGTGACCGCATTGGCGCTTCCGGCTCTTCGGTGAATCGGCCACGGCTATTGGCGGGATCACAGGCGTATGGTGCCGTTATGTATGCCATTTCAATCCTGCTAGTTCGTTATTGACATTCATCGCCGTGGAACCGACATATTGCATGGAACCATATGCGATTGCGCACCGGAGTTGCACACGAATGACCGGCAACATTACCATCACCGAACGGGCCGCAAAGAGGATCAACCAGATCGTTAGCGATCAGCCGGACAAGTCAGCACTGCGAATTTCTGTTCTCGGCGGCGGCTGTTCTGGCTTCCAGTACGAATTCGATCTCGACGACAAGCGCAACGAGGATGACCTTGAAGTTACACGTGATGGTGCATCGGTATTGATCGATTCCGTCTCACTCGTCTATGTGCTGGGTTCAGAAATCGATTTCGTCGACGATCTCATCGGCGCGCAATTCCAGATCAACAATCCCAATGCGACTGCCTCTTGCGGCTGCGGCACCAGCTTTTCGATCTGAGCAAAATTGTCGATAAAGTCATTCCTGACTGACACCAAGTCTGGTCCACCATGCTATAGGATGACGGGCACCAGGACCGTTGCCACGGTGCTTTGTTGGGAGGATTGTGTATTAGCTCATGTCCGAGCGTTGGCTAAGGTCTTGTCTCGTAGTTGCGGTGTTTTCTTTGATCAGCGCAAATCCTACCGACTCCGCAGAACGCGAGGTCGGCACCGACCGCCCGGGCTTGAACTATCGCGATTTCGACGTCGCCGCGCCGCTGCCTGACAGATGTGAAGCAGCTTGCAACGAAGACAATAGATGTCGGGCATGGACGTTCGCCTGGCCCGGCAAGAAGGGACTGAAAGCCCATTGCTTCTTGAAATCCGGCCTGCCGCCAAAGAAAGCGGACAATTGCTGCATTTCAGGTATTAAGACCAAAAGCGCCGGCCCGACAGAGAAACAACCGGAAACCAAAACCAGTGTAGCGCCACCTTCGTTCCCTAGTCCGCCGACAGAAACATCGCCTGAGGAGAACCTCAGCGAAGCTTGTCAGCAATATGCCCAGACCGCGGTACGTCAGAACGAGCAGAACGAAGAGCTATTTTGCGGCCTGAGCGGCAGCCGCTGGGGCTATGGTTATGATGTTTATTTCAACTGGTGCATGACAAAATCTTCAAAGGCCTCGCGCGCCTCCAATACCGATGCCCGTAATCGCGAACTCCAACAGTGTGGCGCGTTTATCGACAAGCCTAAGCCGGAAACGCCACCCGAGCCGCGAGATGTTGTGCGCGAGACCGCATGCCGCGAATACGCCAATCGTGCCGTGGAACAGTCCGAGAAAGCCCGCGAATTGGGCTGCCGTCAAACAGGTCCACGTTGGTCACCGGCATTTCAGGTGCATTTTTCTTGGTGCCTTGGGGTCGGCAAGTCCTACCAGGCCAGCGAAATCCTGAAACGTGATATCGCATTGGAAAGTTGCCGGCCGCATCGGCCGACGGCACGCGCGGAATGCGAGCAATACGCCCGCGCGGCTTTCCGCCTGGCCCGGCAGAACAGGGAACGCCGCTGCGGTTTCACCGGCCCGCGTTGGATCCGCAACGTCGATGATCACAAGGCATGGTGTCTGTCCGCTACCCCGGCTGAACGCGACCGCGAGCAGAACTCAAGGCACCGGGCGCTGGCCGCCTGCACGGGGGGCCCGCGCACCGTCAGTGCCTGCGCACGCTATGCACAAGGTGCCCTAAAACATGCCCACGACAATGAGCAGCGAGGTTGTGGATTCACCGGCATCCGGTGGCAACCAGATTACGAACCTCACTTCATATGGTGTATGAACTCCACCGCTCCCCAGCGTCGTATCGAACGCACTGCGCGGATCAGGTCGCTGCTGAAATGCACCCGCGGCACTGCTATCGGTGAAGGCGATGGGCTCAAGCTCTACAGTTATCGCTGGCGCAGGGTGACGCGGACCATAAATGGCTGGAACTCCGGTTGGATAACCACCGGCAGTCGCCGGATATGCGCCCACAAAGTGCAGGGTTGCCGCTGCGGTTGGCAAAACTATTGCACCACCTATCGCCAGGGCGATGTTGCACTGTGGTGGCGCAACGGATGCGAACGTCGGCCCTGGAAAATAGTATGCGAAATAAGGGAACGCTGAACCGACATGCAAGTTGCTACCTGGAACATTAATGGCATCAAAGCACGCCTCGATACGCTGTTGGCCTGGCTACGGGAAGCAAACCCGGACGTCTGCAGCCTGCAGGAGATCAAATCTGTCGATGAAGCGTTTCCCGCCCAGGCCTTCGAAGACCTTGGCTACAACGTTGCGACCCATGGGCAAAAGGGGTTCAATGGCGTGGCCATCTTGTCGAAGCGGCCCTTTGATGAGCTGACACCGTGCCTGCCTGGCGACGATGACGATGAACAGGCGCGCTATCTCGAAGCAGTCATTTCCGGCGAGGAAACGACAATGCGCATCGCGTCGATATACCTGCCAAACGGCAACCCCGTCGACAGTCCGAAGTATTCCTACAAACTGGCCTGGATGGAACGCCTGATTGATCATGCGCGAAAAACGATGGTGTTGGAAGAACCAATCGTGCTGGCCGGTGATTACAATGTCATTCCAACGCCCGCCGATGCCAAGCAGCCCGAGCAGTGGCAAAACGATGCTCTCTTTCTCCCCGCCACAAAGCAAAAGTTCCGCACACTGATCAACTTGGGATTTACCGATGCGTTGCGCGCTACATCCGGCCTGTCAGGCGAGTTCACGTTCTGGGACTATCAGGCCGGTGCCTGGCAACGCAACAACGGCATCCGGATCGATCACCTGTTGCTTTCGCCGCAAGCCGCCGACCGGTTGACTGGTTGCCGCATCGATAAACATGTTCGCGGTTGGGAAAAGCCGTCCAATCATGTGCCGGTGGTCATCGAGCTGGACGTTTAGGACCAGGAACTCAACAGACCCTAGTTACGGAACGCAGCGCGATGTGGGTCATCGGGCAAGTTCCGTAACGACGACCGATGGCCGGATTTGGGCCACCGAAGGCCGTGTTTCTGCGCCCGCTGGACGTCGTCGTGCTGTGCTTGTGGTCAACCAGACTACGGCGCCAAGCATGTCTAGCCAGCAGACGCAGGAACGCGGTCAAATGATCCCATATGAGAAAGACACGCTCTAGTCAGCCACCGGCACGATACCGTCCTTGACGGGATATTTTTCGCTCCAACGCTGTGCGAGCGCGCGCGCCGTTGCGCGTTGTTTTTCATTGAGCTGCAACGACGATACTTTAAGCTGTTCTTTGATACGCAGCCTGATGTCAGGGCCCGCCGTTTCTAGGGCCAGCAAATACCAAGCGTAGGCATGGACACGAGTACGGCGAACATAACTACCCTCCCAATACAGATCACCCAACTTAGCAGCAGCCGGCGCAAAACGTTGCCGTGCGGCATGGTTGAGCCAACTCAAGGCGCGATCTGGGTTCTTGTTTACGCCAATACCATTCAGATACATGACGCCAAGGCCGTAATCGGCACCAGGGTGTCGATGGCTGATCGCGACATTGTAAATCCTGAAGGCACGACGTGGATCACGTGCAACGCCGGCAGATTTTGATCCTTCGCGATAGACGTCGGCCACCCGTACAAGCGAATCGACCACAATCGTGAGGCGTCGATCCAACTGCATGTCAGGTTCATATGTGACCGCAACTTTGCGATAATACGTAAAGGCAGCGCCATCGTCTCTCTTGACGCCGCGGCCCTGCCGGTACAGGTGACCTAGATACCAGGCCGCAATGACGTTCCCCTTCTCGAGCGCATTTTGCAGATGTTTGCGCGCCTTTACGTAGTCGCCCCTGCGCAATGCCCCTTTCGCTTTGCGCATATCGCTGCCCCAGACCACCGCACCGTCATGCTTTTGTAGCTTGAATAACGGCTGGGCTGGCACAAATGAATGGAAGTGCCGCAGGTAGTCGTCAGTCTCCTGCGCAATCGCCGGTCCGGGCATTAGCGTGCCGGCCATCGCAATCGCAACGATCAGCGCCACACCCAAGCGGCCATGTATGTACCTAAAGATCTGCATAACAAACCTTCTCTGCCTCAGCACCTGGATGAGTAACCGCCCCATTGACCGCCGGACCAACGGTCTGGGAATATTTCCAGATGCACCCCGAATTATAGTCCGTTTCGCGGGCTACCCAAGATTTTGCCCGCCTGGCCAGTTCATCATTATCTAGCGCCACGGAAATCTCGCCCTCAATGGCGTCAAGAGTGATGACGTCGCCATCATTCAGCAACCCTATCGGGCCGCCAACCGCCGCTTCCGGTCCGACATGACCGATACAAAAACCCCGTGTCGCCCCGGAAAACCGGCCATCCGTGATGAGGGCGACCTTGTCTCCCATACCCTGTCCGTAAAGCGCAGCCGTCGTTGCCAGCATCTCGCGCATGCCTGGACCGCCCTTGGGACCCTCATAACGAATAACCAGGATATCACCTTCACTGTATTCACGCTTGCGCACCGCTTCAAAGCACGTTTCTTCCGAATCGAAGCAGCGCGCCGGACCCGTGAACTTCAGGTTTTCCATGCCCGCCACCTTCACGATGGCACCCTCCGGGGCCAGATTACCGCGCAGACCAACAACACCGCCTGTCGGGGTAATCGGATGGTTTGCCGGGCGTACGACATCTTGCTGTTCGTTCCACTTCACCTTCTCAAGATTTTCAGCAATCGTCCGGCCGGTCACGGTGATGCAGTCGCCATGCAGATAACCGTGCTCGAGTAGGGTTTTCATCAGGATCGGAATACCCCCGGCTTCGAACATGTCCTTGGCGACATACCGCCCGCCCGGCTTTAGGTCGGCGATATAAGGAGTCTTCTTGAAGATCTCGGCGACGTCAAACAGGTCGAACTTCAGACCACACTCGTTTGCAATGGCCGGCAGGTGCAGTGCCGCATTGGTTGACCCCCCTGATGCAGCGACCACAGTTGCGGCATTCTCCAACGCCTTGTGGGTAACGATTTCCCTCGGCCGGATGTTCCGCTCAATCAAGTCCATGATCTGCTCACCAGCTGCCATGCAAAAACTGTCGCGGATCTCGTATGGTGCCGGCGCACCTGCTGAATAGGGCAGCGCAAGTCCAATGGCTTCGGAAACGGTCGCCATCGTATTGGCTGTGAATTGCGCGCCGCAAGCGCCGGCCGATGGGCACGCGACATGTTCAAGCTCGTCAAGGTCCTCGTCCGACATGTCACCGACCGAGTGCCGGCCAACGGCCTCGAACACATCCTGGACCGTGACCGGATTACCGCGAAAACTGCCGGGCAGGATCGATCCACCGTAGATGAAGATCGACGGCACGTTGAGACGGCACATAGCCATCATCATGCCAGGCAGCGACTTGTCGCAACCGGCCATACCGACCAGGGCATCATAGCAGTGGCCCCGCATGGTCAATTCAACCGAATCGGCGATCACTTCACGCGACACCAGGGACGATTTCATGCCTTGATGCCCCATAGCGATGCCGTCGGTCACGGTAATCGTGCAGAACTCGCGGGGTGTGCCATGTGCAGCGGCCACACCCTTCTTAACGGCCTGCGCCTGGCGCATAAGGGCAATATTACACGGCGCAGCTTCATTCCAACAGGTTGCGACACCAACGAAGGGCTGCTGTATCTGCTCGCCCGTCAACCCCATCGCATAATAATAGGACCGATGCGGCGCACGCTCGGGTCCGACCGTGACGTGACGGCTTGGCAACCGTGATTTTGTTGTTGTTTTTGCGTCCATCAAGCCAAGCCTGCCTCTGCAAACACCTCATTATCCGCAGTACCGACTTGCATCGGTTTAACCGGCGCCGCCTAATTTTGCCGGTCTGCGAATTGGTCTGTTAACTGTCGCCGCTAGTATAGTCCGTTTTGCCACTCTCTCACTGATCAAACTGAACCTGGAAACATCCAAACGGCCTACAGCTCATCAGTAGCTTTAAACTAACACTCATATCCGACCGGAAAGCAGAAACATTGTGGCGGAATTGGTCCACTGGGTCAGAAAAGTCGCATTTGTGATAATTATACCACGAAATTTACGGACTTTACGGTAGTGGCATATGTAAAAATACAGATGTATCCAGTTCGTCGCCCATAGCATGCCACTTAATCTCCAATCGCGGACGTCACAAATGACCTCAACTTACCAAGATACACAACGTAACAATCATCCAATCGGAGACAGAATATTCGTTTCCTATACCGAATCCGGTGGGCTGCTTTGGCTTTCAATCAAAAACTTTCTTCTCACCCTCATTACTTTGACGATATACCGCTTCTGGGGCAAAACCAATGTCCGTCGGCACATCTGGGCCAACGTATCAATCAACGGCGAAGCCTTGGAATATACCGGTACTGGAAAGGAGTTGTTCTTCGGATTTCTGCTTGTATTCGGCATTTTAATTCTGCCCATCATTGCCACGCTGACGACACTGCAACTTGTCTATGGAGCTGAAAGCGTTATAACAATATCAGCTAACTTATTGTTATATCTTCTAATATTTATGCTTTGGGGTATGGCGGTCTACCGCGCGCGCCGGTACCGGCTTTCACGAACCTTGTGGCGCGGCGTCAGAGGCGCGTTGACCGGATCTCCAACCTCGTTCAGCATGCTTTTCTTTGGGGCAATGCTCTTGCGTTTGGTCACGCTCGGCTGGTCGACACCGGCCATGAACCTCAATATCCAGGAACGTCTAATTGGCGACATGAGTTTCGGTAACCGTTCATTTCTTTTCGGTGGCCCGGCAGGACCGCTTTATAAACGCTTTGCATTGTGCTGGTTCCTCACACCGCTCGTCCTGATCCTGGCGATAATGCTGGTTGCTTTGATGTTTGGCGGAGCGATCAATTATAGTCTTGATCAACTCGGGGATTTACTGGGCAATTGGGCTGACCAAGTCGAACAGGATTCCTCATCCCAGTCCAATGG
>JAEKFU010000249.1 GCA_016522385.1 Pseudomonadota bacterium | reverse complement strand
TGACCACAAGCGGAGCATAACGACGTCCAGCGGGCGCACAAACACGGCCTTCGGTGGCCCAAATCCGGCCATCGGACGTCGTTACGGAACTTGCCCGATGACCCACATCGCGCTGCGTTCCGTAACTCGAGAATGTTGCAGAAAAGTTGCAGCACTTTTCTGATAAGAACATGTTCAGATTCAATAGGTTGGCGGACGATTCACGTTTCAGATTGGTTCAATCTGAAACGATCGTGCGCTAGCCGAGTGACCGGATTTGGACCATCAAATGGTTCCATATGAGAAAGACACGCTCTCGACGATTTTGGCGACACTCCACCTTTCGGCGAAGTGCCAAAATCAATCGACCGGTCGGGCAGAGAGGTTAGGCACCAATTGTTTTGATACGGCTTGAAAGGCGCGAAATTTTGCGGGCGGCCGCGTTCCTGTGGACGATGCCCTTTTGCGCGCCGCGCATAATTTCCGGTTGGGCTGCCTGCAATGCGGCCGTCGCAGCAGCCTTGTCTCCGGCGGCGATCGCTTCTTCTACTTTGCGCACGAAGCTACGCACCCGGCTGCGTCGAGCTTTGTTGACTTCTGTACGGCGGACGGTCTGGCGGACGGCTTTTTTTGCCGAACGGGTATTAGCCATATCTGTTCAGGTCCTAAATTCGGTTGCGTGAAGCGATCCGCTGGGCTCAAGGCGATGTTCGGTGAGAATAACGGCCGCGAGCTGCAGCATATTGAGATGGCGCGCTTATATCTGCGCCCGTCAGAGCCGTCAACACTTCTCCGTCACCAACGGGTCGGGCCTTGGGGTTCAACGGCCCTTAAATGCGGGCTTGCGCTTTTCGACGAACGCCTGCATGCCTTCTTTTTGATCTTCGACGGCAAACATCGATTGGAAAAGCCGCCGCTCAAAGCGGACTCCCTCAGCTAACGTCGTCTCGAAAGCGCGATTAACCGATTCCTTGGCCATGAGCACGATCGGCCGCGACTGGTCGGCGATCTTCTGTGCTGTTTTGATGGCTTCATCCAATAGGTCGGCCACGGGCACGATGCGCGACACCAATCCAGCCCGTTCCGCTTCGTCAGCCTCCATCATGCGCGCCGTCAAACACATTTCCATGGATTTCGATTTGCCGACAGATCGTGTCAGCCGCTGGGTTCCGCCAACGCCTGGCATTACGCCAAGATTGATCTCGGGTTGGCCGAACTTGGCATTGTCCGCAGCCAGAATGAAATCACACATCATCGCTAGCTCACAGCCGCCGCCCAACGCAAAACCCGCGACAGCGGCAATTATCGGTTTTCGACGCTGTCCGACCTGGTCCCAGGAAGTTACGAAGTCTTCAAGATAGGCATCCATGTAGTCTTTGGACTGCATCTCCTTGATATCGGCGCCGGCGGCGAACGCCTTTTCGCTCCCCGTGATGACCATGCATCCAATCGCATCATCATGGTCAAAGCCCCGCAATGCTTCGTTGAGCTCACCGATCAGTTCAGAATTGAGCGCGTTCAGGGCATCTGGCCGGTTTAGTGTGATAAGGCCAACGGCATCCCGGGTCTCACAGATGATATTCTTATAAGCCATGTTTGATTTCCTCCCATCCCAAGGCCCCGGACCGGCGCCTACTGGGTTCAACATCCTTTATCTTTAAGACAAATTGACACTTACCGTTGCGATGTTGGCGTGGCCGGTTATGCCGCTGGCCAGCTACAAGAGGCACCGCAATGTGGCCCACTTCAAGCCTTGAGCGGTGACGTTAAGTGGCAAGATAGGCCGCGTCCGGTACGAATTTGCGTCTATCGGCCCGGTTTCGCACCATTCGTCGTCGAATATGCCGGACATGTCCACCCTCCTCATGACACCAGTCTGAACCAATACATGCAAAACAGCATCACAACCTTCTAATGTCGACCGGTCCTAGCGCTGGCAGTGCGGGCAATAAAATGTTGATCGGCCTGATTGGACTACGCGGCGCACGCTACCTGAACAACCGGTCTTGAGGCAATCCTCTCCCTCACGGTTATAGACAGCGAACCTTTGCTGAAAGGCCCCGCTGTTGCCTTCAGCATCGGCATAGTCGCGCAATGTTGATCCGCCGGCGGTGATCGCTTCGTTCAGAACGGCCCTGATGGCAATGGCAAGCGATTCCAACCGTTTGTCGACCTTTCGCCGGCTGGCCAGGGTCCTGGCCAACCGCTTTGGCGAAAGGCGCGAACGATGCAGCGCCTCGCAGACATAGATGTTGCCCAGCCCGGCGATGATGCGCTGGTTAAGCAATGCTGCTTTCAAGGGCGTTCGGCGATTGTGGAATGCCTTGTGGAGATAAGCCGCATTGAGCTCGTTGCCGAGGGGTTCCACGCCGATCGTTGAGATAAGGCGATGTTTGGCCAGTTCGGATTCGTGGCACAAATCCATCATGCCGAAGCGCCGAGGATCGGTGTAGACCAGCTTGGCGCCATCATCGAGCGTAAAAATCACATGATCATGCGGTCCGGCACCGATATTTGAACCCTTTTGCAGGTAGTAGAATTCACCCAGATTGCGGGATGCGCCTTTTGGCGAAAACACGGTAAAACGCCCCGACATGCCCAAATGAATCAGCAAGACATCACCGGTGTCGAGGTAGGCTAGGATATACTTTGCCCGCCGTGCCAATCTTTCCACTCGGCAATTCTTCAGCCGCCGGGAAAAATCTGGTGGAAAGGCGAACCGCAAATCCGCCCGGCGCAATTCAACATCGCTGATCAGCCGACCCTCCATCGCGGGCTGCAACCCGCGTTTGACCGTTTCTACTTCTGGCAATTCAGGCATCGGTGCCCCTTGGCAATCGGTTCAGACCGCAGTTGGTAGGCAGGTTTCGAGCCGCCTGCCAATAGCCATATGCGCGTGGCTGCATTATATCTGTCATTATGGGCAAAAAGACCGACAATATGGCACAGACCTCTCAGCCACTGACCGATTTTGGCTTCGCCGAAGTTGCCGAGGCCGACAAGCAGGGTCTGATCAATGAGGTGTTCTCAAAGGTCGCCGACCGTTATGACCAGATGAACGACCTGATGTCCGGTGGCCTGCATCGCCTGTGGAAGGATGACTTCGTCACTTGGCTTAACCCGCCGCGCAATGCGCGCGGATTCAGTGTTTTGGATGTTGCCGGCGGCACTGGGGATATTGCTTTTCGCATTGCCCGCACTGGTGGTACCGGCACAAACGTTACGGTGGTCGATATTTCACCGGCAATGATAACCGAGGGGCGAAAACGGGCCAGCGCTGAACAACTGGCGACTAGGTGTCGGTTCACTGTCGGTAATGCGGAAGCTCTGGCCTTTCCCGATGCGAGTTTTGATGCCTACACAATCGCCTTCGGAATACGCAATGTGCCTAAAATTGATCTGGCGCTGAGCGAGGCATGGCGCGTATTGAAGCCAGGTGGCCGGTTCATGTGTCTTGAATTCTCGACCATCGTCATTCCGGGGCTGGAACAGCTCTATGATGCCTATTCCTTCACCGTTATACCGGCCATCGGCAAGGTCGTCACCGGCGATGGCCAGCCGTACCGGTATCTGATCGAGAGCATCCGTAATTTCCCAAATCAGGCGACGTTTGCCGGCATGATCGAGAGTGCTGGCTTCGACAAGGTGCAGCCCCGTAATCTGTCCGGCGGCGTCGTGGCGATCCATTCGGCCTGGAAAGTCTGATCGCGTGCATTCAAACCAATGCTTTCACTTTTTTGGAACATGCTCTAAGAGACCGCCGACAATTGGACGACATTGACGCAATGAACGCAGAACCGGACAAGAAGGTCTTCATCAAGACCTACGGCTGCCAAATGAATGTCTATGACAGCCAGCGCATGGAAGATGTGCTGAGCGGTGAAGGCTATGTTGGCACCGATCAGCCCGAGGCGGCCGACCTGGTCATTCTCAATACCTGTCACATTCGCGAAAAGGCGGCTGAAAAGGTCTATTCAGAGCTCGGCCGGCTGCGCAACTACAAGCACGGCAGAGAAAAGACCGGTAACGATATGCTCATTGCAGTCGCCGGTTGCGTTGCACAGGCCGAAGGCGAGGAGATAATTCGCCGCGCACCAATCGTCGATATCGTGTTCGGGCCGCAGACCTACCAGCGACTGCCGGAATTTCTGCACCGTCGCCAAGCCGGCGAATCTGCCATAGTCGAGACTGAGTTCCCGACCGAGGACAAGTTTGACAGACTTGATCAGTCGGATCGTGTCCGAGGGCCACGGACGGCCGTTGCACGCGGCGTGAGTGCTTTTCTGACCGTCCAGGAGGGTTGCAACAAGTTTTGCTCTTTCTGTGTCGTGCCCTATACGCGTGGCGCTGAGTTCTCCCGCCCGGTCGAACGCATCATTGGCGAAGCCACACGGCTTGTTGCTGCAGGCGTGCGCGAGATTACGCTCCTCGGGCAGAACGTCAATGCTTATCGTGGCGCGGCAAGTGATGGTTGCAGCTGGTCTCTGGGGCATCTTCTGGCCGGATTGTCTGAAATCGAGGGGCTTGAACGGCTGCGTTACACGACTAGTCATCCGCGCGACATGGACGACGAATTGATCGCTCAGCACGCGACCAATCCCAAAGTGATGCCCTATCTGCACCTTCCCGTCCAGTCAGGGTCTGACCGCGTCTTGAAGGCAATGAACCGCAGGCACACGGTAGAAGACTATATCGCCGTTATTGAGCGGTTGCGCAGGGTGAGGCAGGATATTGCCTTGTCAGGGGATTTCATCGTTGGCTTTCCGGGAGAGACAGAGGCCGACTTCGAAGCCACAATGTCGCTGGTGCGCCAGGTGACCTATGCCCAAGCCTATTCTTTCAAATATTCGTCAAGACCCGGCACACCGGCCGCCGACCGCAGCGATCAGGTCGATGACTACGTCAAGATTGATCGGCTGTCTCGCCTGCAATCCCTGCTTGGCGACCAGCAACGGGAGTTCAATGGCAGCTGCATTGGGCGAGAATTCCCACTGCTGCTCGAGCGCTCCGGTCGCCATGACGGCCAGTTGGTCGGCAGATCGCCCTATTTGCAGGCCGTACATGTAAGCTCCAATCAGGCACAGATTGGAGATATGGTAAATGTGCGTGTTGAAAAAGCTGGCGCAAACTCACTTTCGGCCCATATTATATGAGAATGTCTTTAATCTATGTCAGAGTATTTGGGTTGGCAGCGACTTGGTTGATTCGTGTCCCTAATAGGAGATCATAAAGCTTGAACCCCCGCAGTGTGACGGGCGAAATCGACACCCTTGAGTCCGCCGGCCACGAGGCGGGTGACAGTCTGACGCTCTCGTTTGATGACAATCGGTTGCTCGCACTAATGTTTGGCGAGCACGACCAGCATCTCACCTTAATCGAGAATCGTCTGGGTGTGGACATTACACCGCGCGGCAATCAGATTGCCTTGCGCGGTGAACCCGGTGCCCGTGCCAGTGCCAAGCATGTCTTGAGTGATCTTTACAAGCGGGCCGCTGACGGTCTGGAAATCACCGCGGGTGATGTTGACGGGGCGATTCGGATGGCCGCAGTGCCGGATGATGATGCGACAGCTGATGAGGTCCAGATCCGCACTAAGCGCAAAGTGATCCGCGCTCGCTCGCCCGGCCAGAAAGCCTATATTGATTCGCTCGATTCCCATGACCTGATTTTCGGCATCGGCCCCGCCGGCACCGGCAAGACCTATTTGGCAGTTGCCGCTGCAGCCGCTGCGCTGACCAGTGGCAGGGCTGATCGGCTGATCTTGTCTCGACCGGCCGTTGAAGCCGGTGAGCGCCTGGGTTTCCTGCCGGGTGACATGAAGGAAAAGGTCGACCCCTACCTGCGTCCATTATATGACGCGCTCTATGATGTCTTGCCGGCATCCATGGTGGATCGCGGCTTGCACGACGGAACCATTGAGATTGCGCCGCTCGCCTTCATGCGCGGCCGCACTCTTTCCTCGGCCTTCATTATTCTTGATGAAGCGCAAAACACCACGCCCTTGCAGATGAAAATGTTTCTCACCCGTTTCGGAGAAGACAGTCGGATGGTAGTGACCGGTGATCCCAGTCAGATCGACCTACCGCTTGGTGTTGTCTCCGGCCTGCACCACGCAATCGGGTTGCTAAAAAACATAGAGGGTGTCGCGCAGATAAGGTTCGATGTCTCAGATATAGTGCGTCATCCGCTGGTCACCCGTATTGTTGCGGCCTATGACAAGGATGCAGAATAACACCGTCATGAATTTGTCCATTACGATAACGTGCGATCTTTGGCGCTCAGATGATGACCTCAAAAATACAGTGCGTAAAGCTGCGGCGGCGGCATACAGGGCAGTACAACGGCCGGCCTGTGACCTCGAACTTAGCGTAGTCTTGAGCGATGATGAGACAGTCGCTCAATTGAACCAGCGGTGGCGGGGAAAACCTGACCCAACCAATGTCTTGTCGTTTCCGGTTGCGCAATCCGCCGCACGGGCCGAAGACGAACCCATTTTTGTCGGCGACATAATCCTGGCATCCGGAATTGTGTCGCGCGAAGCACGTGAATCTGGAAAGCCTTTGGCAACACATCTCAGTCATCTTATTGTGCATGGTGTATTGCATCTGATGGGTTATGATCACGAAGATGAGCCATCGGCTGAGCGAATGCAGGCAGCCGAGTCAGATGCAATGGCATTGTTGGGTTTGCCCGATCCTTATGAGGAGCATGAAAGCACCGCCATCGCCGGATAGGCATTGGCCGGTTTAGTTGATGAAAATGGACGACGACCAAAGTACCGAAAAGGCCTCAGAGCCTCCCTCTTCAATTAACAAATCACCAACGCCGATGACGAACGGCAACAGGCCGAGCGGTCTGTGGTCGCGCATCCGCATGTTGTTCTCAAACGGACAGGACACGTCACTTAGGGAAAGCCTGGAGGATGTGATCGAACAACACGGTGCCGAAAACGGTGATAGCGGTTTGAAGCCGGAAGCCCGCTCCAGGATGATCAATCTTCTGGAATTCGAGGATCTTAGAGTTGATGATGTCATGGTGCCGCGCGCCGATATAATCGCCGTCGGTGAAGACGTTACCATTCGAAAACTCTTGAAAATCTTTATTGAGGCCAACCATTCGCGCATTCCGGCATATCGCGAAACGCTCGATGATCCGATCGGCATGGTTCATATCAAGGATCTCATGCGTTGGCTGACTACACGTGGTCGATCGAAAAGCCGCAAGGTGCCTGGAAAGCCTTCCGGCACTGCGGCAGGGGCAAAGTCCGCACTAGAAATGGTGTTGAGCGACAAGGATCTTTCATTCACCATCCGTCGCGCTGGTTTAATCCGCGATGTCTTGTTTGTGCCACCATCCATGCCCGCCGGCGACCTGTTGATTAAGATGCAGGCGACCCGGTTGCATATGGCTATCGTAGTCGATGAGTATGGCGGCACCGACGGGTTGCTGACAATTGAAGACCTTGTCGAGGAAATCGTCGGTGATATTGCCGATGAGCATGATGAAGCGGATGAAGATCTCGTACGTCCTGCAGAGGGCGGCACCTACATCGCAGATGCTCGTGCCGCCATTGAAGATGTCGAAAAGCTGTTCAAGGTGGATCTGTTACCGGACGATATGGATGAAGATGCCGACACGCTTGGCGGTTTCATATTCTTCATGCTGGGCCGGGTGCCGACCCGTGGCGAGCTGATCAAGCATGATAGCGGTATTGAGTTCGAGATTCTTGGCGCAGACCCGCGCCGGGTAAAACGATTGAAAATCCACGCCCGGGGCAAACCATCTCAAGCTCCCCGCAAGCGCCAATCGGCCTCGGTTGACGTCTGACCCGATCTGCGCCTACGTGAAAGCGCGCCCGACAAGTGTGTTGGGCATCGGCATGACGCGCGGACGATGACCGACTTTGTGTTGAAAATTAGCGCCCTGCGGGGGTGGCGACGGGTGTTGCTGGCACTCTGTATAGGCGCACTCGCCGCTGCCGCCTTGCCACCTTTATCGCTGTGGCCAAGTTTGTTCATATCCCTGCCCACCCTGATTTGGATGCTAGATGGTGTCCACACACAATCGGGCTCCAGGAAATCCCGCTTGATCAGCGCATTTGCCGTCGGATGGGCGTTCGGTGCAGGTTATTTTGCAGTATCCCTGTATTGGATCGGTGAGGCATTCTTGGTCGAAGCCGAGTTGTTTGCCTGGCTGCTGCCGCTTGCCGTAACTGCCATGCCTGCCGGTCTGGCCTTGTTCTGGGCCGCCGGGTTGAGCCTGGCGATGGTGTTCTGGGCGCCAGGGTTTGGCCGGGTCCTGGTCTTGTCGGCCAGTCTTGCAGGCTTTGAATGGCTACGCGGTCATGTCTTTACCGGATTTCCCTGGAATGCGATCGCCTATGCGACCGACGCACTGCTGCCGGTTGCACAAATGGCCAGCGCAGTCGGCATGTATGGCGTCTGTTTTCTGGTTTTGATGTGGGCTGCCATGCCTGCTGTGTTGGCTGACGAGGCATCAAAGACCGGCACTTTAGCGAGCCGTGGCGGTGTGCTGGCAGCGCTATTAAGCGCCATCGCAGTATTTGTCTACGGCAAGTGGCGTCTCGATCACACCGCAATCAGCATTCAGCCTAGTATCCAAATGCGAATCGTACAGCCGAACATTGCCCAGAACGAGAAATGGCAACCAGAGAATCGCCAATGGATCTACCAGCGTTACCTGGAGTTGACCGGTGCCAAGACCGGCGGAGAACCGATCACTCATGTGGTCTGGCCGGAAAGCGCATTGCCGGCATTAATTGATGAACAGCCGGACGTTCGCCAGCAAATCGCCAAGGCGGCTGGCGCCCGTGCACAGACCATCCTCGGTTCGCTTCGCCGCCAGTCCGTCAGCGACGCCGCTCCCGAAGACAGCGATCTTTTCAACAGTGTGCTTGTGATTGATTCCGACGGCCGGATTTCAGCCCGATATGACAAACAAAAACTGGTGCCCTTTGGTGAGTATCTGCCCTTGGCAAGATTTCTGGAGCCTTTGGGGTTAAGAAAGCTGGTTGTTCTGCCGAGTGGTTTTACCAGCGGTCCGGGGCCGTTAACGGTAAATGTGGCCGGCACACCCGCCTTTGCTCCGTTGATTTGCTATGAGGCAATTTTTCCTCGCACACTTATTAGCCGCAACGCCGCCAGGCCGAACTGGTTGCTCAACGTGACCAACGATGCCTGGTTTGGGAATTCTGCGGGCCCCTATCAGCACCTCGCTCAGGCCCGCATGCGCGCGATAGAAGAGGGACTACCGCTTGTCCGGGCGGCCAACACCGGCATCTCGGCGATGATTGATCCGCTCGGCCGAATCCGACGAATGTTGACGCTTGGGCGAGCGGGCGTGATCGATGCGAAATTGCCCATGCCTCTGCGGCCCACCCTATATTCAGAATATGGTGATACGTTTTTTTTCGGCGTTTTGATGTTGATAATCTTGGGCCGCATACGGACCATTTTCGCGAATATTCATTGAAATACGAAAAAATATAGTAATAATCCAGAGTTAACATTTGGTCTTGGATTGTGGTTCGTTCGCCTGCGCGATAGGAGAGGATCGTTGTCATGGCTTCGATGGGGTAGGCAATTCGCTTGGCCGGGTGCTGACTTGCAGAGGTAGTCTCGGGGGCTGGGATCTGAGTAGTGGCAAGAAGAAATCCGAATCCAATTGACGTGCATGTGGGCAATCGTGTTCGTATGCGCCGTATGCTGATCGGCATGAGCCAGGAGAAGCTCGGCGAGCGCTTGGGGCTGACATTTCAACAGGTCCAGAAATACGAAAAGGGCTCAAACCGGGTGAGTGCCAGCCGGCTCTATCAGATGGCGCAGATCCTCGGTGTGTCGGTTCAGTTCTTTTTCGAAGATGTCGCCGCGCCGGCAATGAGCGAGCACGTTGATGCTCACGAAGCCGGCGAAACCAACACGATCATGGACTTCCTCAATTCGTCCGAAGGCGTGCAGCTCAACCGTGCCTTTAGCGAAATAGGCAATGCAACAGTGCGCCGACGGGTGATTGATTTGGTCAAATCGATTGCCGGTCAGGATAACGAGTCCAGCGAGCCGATGTGATCGGCGACTGCCCGGCGCGGTTTATCGTCTTGACTAGCCAGCCAGCGCCTGTAAGAAGTGCGCGCCAAAGTTAATCCCTAGGGATCGGAACCTCAGAAATATCAGCAACGCGCGGTCAGAGTGTCGCGTGACGCGCAATTAAGTAGGTGGGGCTAAATCCAGTGGCGCGCAAGAATTATCTGTTTACCAGTGAATCTGTTTCGGAAGGTCACCCGGACAAAGTCTGTGATCGGGTCTCCGACGAAATCGTCGACTTGTTCTATCGAGAAGCGCACGACACCGGGCTTGACCCCGCATTGGTCCGGGTTGCCTGTGAGACGCTGACAACCACCAACAAGGTGGTTATTGCCGGTGAATATCGCGGTCCTGATTCAATTTGCAGGGACATGATTGTCGATACTGCCCGCGCTGCGGTCAAGGACATTGGCTATGAACAAGCGGGCTTTCATTGGCAAAAGGCCGACGTGCAGGTCTTGCTGCATGGCCAATCTGCCGATATCGCCCAGGGCGTTGACGCCGTCGGCAACAGAGATGAAGGCGCAGGCGATCAGGGCATCATGTTCGGCTACGCCTGCCGGGAGACCCCAGAGCTGATGCCGGCGCCGATCTATTATGCTCATCGGATTCTTCAGCGTTTGGCACAAGTCCGCCGCTCCGGTGAGGAAGTACGGCTTGGGCCGGACTCCAAGAGCCAGATCAGCGTTCAGTACGAAGACGGCAAACCGATTCATGTCCGTGAGATCGTCATTTCGCATCAGCACGTTGATGAAGACATGTCATCCAGCGATGTCCGGGCGCTGGTCGAGCCATACTGTCTCAATGCACTGCCAGACGGCTGGGTTACCTCGGATACAATCTGGCATGTTAATCCGACCGGCAAATTCTTCATTGGCGGGCCTGACGGAGATTGCGGACTGACCGGGCGCAAGATCATCGTTGATACGTACGGCGGTGCAGCACCCCACGGCGGCGGTGCATTCTCAGGTAAGGACCCGACAAAAGTTGACCGTTCGGCCGCCTATGCCGCCCGCTATCTGGCCAAGAACATTGTAGCCGCCGATCTGGCGGATCGCTGCACGATACAGCTGTCTTATGCCATTGGCGTCGCCCGGCCGTTGTCGATCTACGTCAACTTGCACGAGACTGGCCGGGTTGACGAAGCCAAATTGGAGACCGCGCTTACTGAGGTGATGGATCTGACGCCGCGCGGCATCCGCGAGCACCTGCGGCTCAATAATGCGATTTTTGCCCGCACGGCTGCTTATGGCCACTTTGGCCGTGCGCCTGAAGACGATGGCGGCTTTTCTTGGGAAAAAACCGATCTTGTAGATACACTGACCAGCACAGTTGCTTAGGGCGCCCCAAAGCTCAACAGTTCACTGGCTCACTAACCGTCTCATGTCGTTATGGCCGATGATCGGCAAACTCCAAGGCACAACCAACTCTACGGCCGGCGCAGGGGTCGCCCGCTGCGAGCGCGCGGCGTCCACCTGATCGAAAACCTGTTGCCTAAACTGCGTGTCGATCTCGCCGGGTCGTCGGCAATCGTACCTCAGAAACTTTTTTCATCGAACATAGACGAG
>JAEKFU010000533.1 GCA_016522385.1 Pseudomonadota bacterium | reverse complement strand
GTCTCCAGATAGCGTTTCACGTTGGCGAAATCGCCGTTGGCAGCAGCAAAGACTTTCGTCGAGTCGATGACCGATCCGCCGCCGAGGGCGACCCAGACATCGACGGCACCGGCATTGGCGACCTGTTCGGTCTGTGGGGCCAGTTCCTGATAGTCGGGGTTGGCCAGAACATCGGAAATGACCATCGAGGGATTGCCGGCGCGGCGGGCCAGCCGGTCAGTCAATTCCTGGAAATAGGGTTCGGGATAGGTCACCACACCATAACGGCGGCCGGCGATGCAACGCTGGACGTTGCTAAACGTACCGGCGCCAAACAGCATTTCGACCGGATTATGGTAACGCCACACTACCACGCCTCCCCAAACTGAATGTATCAATGCTAGGGAGTTCTGATATATTCATCCAATATATAATTTATATGACTTTCACTGGTTTTCTCTATGAATCGAACACAGCTGCGAACTTTTCATGCCGCCGCCGAACTCGGTGGGTTCACGGCAGCATCGAAAGCTTTGCTCATCAGCCAGCCGACCATCACCACTCAGGTGCGTTCGCTAGAGGCCGAATACGGTGTTGAGTTGTTCGTACGCAATGGTCGCCGTGTGCAGCTGACGCCGGTCGGCGAAGACCTCTACGAAATCACCAAGCGCATCATGCTGCATGAGGCGGAAGCCAAACAGTTCCTCCAGGCCCATGCCGGCAATCTCGCCGGTCACTTGCGGCTCGCCGCCGTCGGGCCGTTCCACGCGACCGATGTGCTGGTGGCGCTCAAGACCCAATTTCCCGACATCCAGGTCTCTGTCCTGTTGGGCAATTCGCAACTCACCTTGCAGCGTTTGCTGGAATTCAATGCCGACGTCGCCATGATCGCGCATTTCGAGGACGACCCGAGAGTGGAAATGGTGCCGTTCAGCCGCCACCGCGTCGTGGTATTCGTCTATGAAGGCCATCCGTGGTTTGGCAGAAAGTCGGTCAATCTCTCGCAACTCGCCGGTGAGGGTTTCATCCTGCGAGAGACCGGGTCGACGACCCGCCTGGCCTTCGAGCAAGCGCTAGGCACGGCCGGCGTGACCATCACGAAAGTTGTCGAAATCGGCAGCCGCGAGGCGGTGTGGAAGGCAGTCGAACAGGGACTTGGGATTGGCGTGGTTGCCGACTTCGAGTTTGTGCCGCATCCTCGGTTGCGCACGGTCGCCATTTCCGATGTCGAGATCACGACCAACTATCATATCGCCTACCTCAAGGAGCGGCGCGATTCCCGACTGATCCAGACGCTGGTGAGAATTGCCCAGGGCGTCGGCAACACCGAACTCTCTTAAACGGGGTAAGATCATGGATTCGAAGAAAATCGCCTTCTTCGGCCTCGGCCGTATGGGCAGCGGCATGGCCAGCCAGCTGCTGGAGGCCGGTTATCGGGTTACCGTCCACAACCGCACCCGCGACAAGGCAACACCGCTTTTGGAGCTCGGCGCCGTCTGGGCCGACACCCCACACGATGCAGCAAAGGATGCGACGGCCGCCATTGCCATGTTGGCAGACGATGTGGCCTCGAGAGCCGTTTGGCTGAGCGAGGCAGGCGCGCTGGCCGGGCTCAGCCGCAACGCCTTCGTCATCGAGTGCTCCACCCTGTCGCATGACTGGGTCATGGATCTGGCCGATGAAGCGGGCCGCCGCGGGCTTCGCTACATCGATTGTCCGGTTACCGGCCTGCCGGAAGCAGCGGCTCAGGGCGCGCTAACCCTGCTCATCGGGGCAGACCCAGCCGATCTTGATGCGGCACGACCGTACCTGACACCAGTATCGAACCGCATTGTACATTTCGGTGCAGTCGGTACAGGTACGGCTTACAAGCTGATGATCAACCTGATGGGCGCGGTACAGATTGCAGCAGCAGCCGAGGGCATGGCACTGGCCGAGAAGGCTGGTCTCGATCTGACCCAGGTCGCCGAGACACTGGCGCTCGGCCAGGCAGCCAGCCCGCAGGTCGTGCGCAACACCCGGATAATGGCTTCAAACGATCACGATGGCCAATTGGCATTCACACCCACCTTACGTCTCAAGGATGCCGACTACGGCATCCGACTCGCCCGCAAATTCGGCCTCGAAGTACCATTCGGAAATGTCGCCTGCGATGCCTTTCGCACCATGTGCCAATTCGGCATGGAGGACGACAACGAGAGCAAAGTTATCGAGATTGCCCGCCGGAACACACGCTGATCACCGCACTTAGAGCGTTTCATGTTGATTTGGAATCAATTCTGCTTGTCCCGCGGCGGGCCGCCGACGCAGAAACGCGGTCAAATGGTTCCATGTGAGAAGGACACGCTCTAGGAGCTCGCCTTTCCAGTTACCTGGCTCTCGTAATCCAACGCGTCATACCAGCCCAGCGAGTTGGTGATGCGGCAGTCGTCGTCGAGCTCCCATTCTTCCCATCCGCTGGCTCTGACGAAGTTCTTGGTCTGCGCATGATGGCCGTCCAGCGTCCAGCCGAATACGGCACGATCGCCAGCCAGGCGGAAGAAATCGCATGAAAGCTTCATGTCGGGAAAGTCCGACATGAACCCGCCGGCCATGGCAATCATCGCCTCGCGGCCGAACTGCTGCTCGCCCCGGTTAATGGTGATCCCCCGACCGGGAGCGTAATGATCTGCCACGGCGCCGGGATCTCCGGAATTCCATGCAGACGTGTACGCCGCGATCATCTCTTCAAACTGCTTCGGCTCGACGGCCATGGGAATCTTCTGTGCATATTGTTGAGCGCGTATCCTTGGCATCAACGACAGGCCGTGTCCATACGCCAGCACCCCGGTTACGGGGAGATCCGGCCGACGCCGAACGGGCGTACGAAACCGCCATATCGGTTGCGCGGTCTCAACAGGCAGTCACGCTTGAAGAACGAGCGAAGCAATCGCAGGATCAACTGCAAATGCAATGACAAGGGACCTGCGAGAAGTGCCGGATCTGGTCAACGCGTCCGAATTGCGTCTCAATCCGGAGATGCCTTGGGCCACGACAGCACGGCGACGGACATATCATCCTCACTAAGCCCGCATTACGGCGCTGATGTCGCGTTTGGGTCAAAAACGCTCATGACCACCTGCTGACATCAAGGTCGGCTATCAAGGGTCGAACAGACGAAATCGCTGCCAAAGTGAACATCGAATTTCGAATGTCGGTTATGGGTGAACAACGGACCAATTGCGAAACGGGCGGACACTTCCGCTATGTGCCGATTTTGTTCTCTAATTCCGGGATGTGTTTCAAGCTCTATGTGTTCCTGCCGGGTTCATGGTTCTCTCCGCAGTAGGCGATCTGCCTCTGCATGATGGCGGTGGAAGACGATGACGGATCAATGTTG
>JAEKFU010000497.1 GCA_016522385.1 Pseudomonadota bacterium | reverse complement strand
CTGACAAGTTCAGCCGCACGTCCTTTTTGTCCGATTCAAACGGCGACCCGTTCGGCACCAGCAGCAATTCAGCACCGGTCTCGGCCAGACACTCGCAGACATCTTCGGTCCAGATGTCCTCACAGATCGGCACTCCGATCCTGACACCCTTGAAATTGATCGGCCCCGGTGCTGGGCCCGCGGCGAATACGCGCTGTTCGTCGAAAACGCCATAATTCGGCAGTTCATGCTTGAAACGGACTGTGCTGACCTTTCCGTCATCCAAGAGTGCCGCGGCGTTGAACACCGCTTCGCCTTCGGCCCACGGCAGAGTCATCAGGACCGCCGGGCCATTGCTAGACGTTTCGCCGGCCAGCACATCCAGCGCCTTACGGCAGTCCTTTACGAAGGCGGGTTTGAGGACCAGATCCTCCGGCGGGTAGCCGGACAGGAACAACTCGGTGAACACGATCAGATCAGCATTCTCTTGCGCGGCTTCACCAATGGCGGTTCGGGCCTTGGCCAAATTGACGGACAAGGCCCCGACGGTCGGATTGAGTTGCGCAAAAGCAATGCGGAGCTGATCGGTCATGGTCGTCCTATTAGCCCGGTCACGTGTGTGCGGCAACGGGTAGCCCGCTGAAATCGCTGCTGCAGCTGGTTGCACCACACCTCATCCCGCAAGGTGAAACAGCCGTGGACAGATTCATCTTGCGGTTTGCCGTTAACACGGCCCTGGTCTATGGTATACCAAATACAAGACCAGGGTGGAAACAGGTGGCGCGAAAGCTGACACTAAGACCAGTTGGCCTTAATTTCAGTCTCAAAGAGCACATCTATGAGGTGCTGAAAGAAGCAATTACGAGCGTCAATATCTATGATGAAGACGCTGAATTGCGACTGGATGAACGCCAGATGTCCCAACAGCTGGGCATCTCACGCACGCCGCTGCGCGAGGCACTGGCGCGCCTGCGCCAGGAAGGCTTTGTCGAGGTCGTGCCGCGCAAAGGCGTCTACATCCTGCGCAAGTCCTTGGACGAGATCCTGGAGATGATCATTACTTGGGCGGCGCTTGAAAGCATGGCAGCGCGTCTCGCTACCAGCCGGGCAAGCGATGAGGATATCGCCAGCCTGCGCACCATGGTCGTCAGTTTCGACGATGACGAGGCGCGGGCTCATCTCGATGAATATTCCGAAGCCAATGTCGAGTTTCACCAACGCATCCTTGAATTGTCGCATTGCAGGTTGCTGAAGGATATCGCCGACGGCCTGTTCCTGCACATGCGTGCCATTCGAAACCGAGCTATGGCTGAGGGCGACCGTGTTGCCCGATCGATCGTCGATCACATGCATATCATTGAGGCCATCGAGGCGCGTGACGCGGGCCTTGCCGGCGAACTGGTGCGTGATCACACCATGCGGCTGCATGACCACGTGCGCAAATCGTGGGATGAATTTGCCCCAACCAGTGTTACGCAGGCTGGCTGAACGCCGTGCATATGCGGGAAAATAAGGAGTAATTGCAAGATGTCATCACTCGCAGCCGATACCGCCACCGACACTCTGGCCCGCAAGACCAAAGACGGCAGCGTCATCTCCGGCGGTCATCTCGTTGCAAAGGCGCTCAAGAATGAGGGCGTAGACACAATTTTTACCTTATGCGGCGGTCACATCATCGACATTTATGACGGCTGCCTGGATGAGGGTATCCGCATTGTTGATGTGCGTCATGAACAGACCGCAGCCCATGCAGCCGACGGATATGCCCGCCAGACCGGTAAACTCGGCTGCGTGGTGACGACGGCAGGACCCGGCTGTACCAATGCGGTAACCGGCGTTGCAACAGCCTTCCGTTCTGAAAGCCCAATTCTTCACATTGGTGGGCAAAGCTCATTGACCCAGCACAAGATGGGTTCACTTCAGGACCTGCCGCATGTCGACATGATGGCCCCGATCACGAAATTCTCATCCGGCGTCTTTTCCACCGCACGGGTCGCCGACATGGTTTCCATGGCGGCGCGTGAGTGTTTTAACGGCGCCTATGGTCCGTCCTATCTCGAGATCCCGCGTGACATACTTGATGCTGAAATTCCAATTGAACAGGCGGTAATCCCTGCACCTGGCCATTATCGCGCATCAGTCAAATCTATTGGTGATCCGGCCGACATCGAAGAACTCGCCGTCATCCTCATCAATGCCGAACGTCCCGCCGTGCTGTTTGGCCAACAGGTCGCGGTCAGCGGCGGGCTTGACGCTGCGATCAGCCTGATCCGATCCCTCGATATTCCAGCTTACGCCAACGGTGCCGCACGCGGCATGCTGCCGCAAACCGACCCGCACCTGTTTGACCGTACCCGCGGCGATGCATTCAAGAATGCCGACGTCATTCTGATCGTTGGCACGCCGTTCGACTTCCGCATGGGCTACGGCAAACGCATCTCTGCACCAACATTGGTCCAGATTGACCAGAGCTACGCCACTGTAGGCAAGAACCGCGACATCACGCTTGGCCTGGCGGGGGATCCCGGTTCCATTCTGGCCGCCGTCGAGCAAGCCGCTTCCGGCCGTATCGACACGGGCAAGCGCGCCAAGCGCCAGCAGTGGATGGCCGATCTCAACAAGATCGAGGCTACAAAGCTTGAAAAGCTGATGCCGATGTTCACTACCGACCAAAGCCCGATACACCCTTATCGGCTAGCTTATGAGATCAACGAGTTTCTTGGCGACGACACGATCTATATCGGTGACGGCGGCGACATTGTCACGATCTCGGCCCAGGCCGTGCGTCCGCGCGCGCCCGGCCAATGGATGGACCCCGGCGCGCTGGGCTCGCTTGGCGTTGGCACCGGATTCGCCATGGCGGCAAAGCTAGCCCACCCCGACAAGGAAGTTATGTGTCTTTATGGCGACGGGTCGTTCGGTATGACAGCGTTCGACATGGAAACGGCGCAGCGCTTTGGTGCGCCGTACCTTGCCGTTGTTGGCAATAACTCGGCGATGAACCAGATCCGCTACGGCCAGATCGCCAAATACGGCGCCCAGCGCGGCAACGTCGGAAACAAGCTCGGCGATGTGCCGTTTTCCAGGTTCGGCGAGATGATAGGCGGCTATGGCGAAGAGGTCCGTGAGGCAGCCGATATCCAGCCGGCATTGCGCCGTGCCCGCGAGGCCATCGCCAAGACCGGAAAATGCGCCGTGGTGAACGTGTGGGTCGATCCGGACGAGTATGCTCCCGGCACCAAGGCACAGACGATGTACAAGTAGCCCCATCAGGCAGGAGATTGGCACATGCAAGCACTAGAAGGCGTCAAGATTCTCGATTTCACTCATGTGCAGTCGGGGCCGACATGTACGCAGCTGCTCGCTTGGTTGGGCGCTGATTGCATTAAGGTCGAGCGGCCCGGCGTCGGCGATGCGACGCGCGGCCAACTGCGCGACATCCCTGATGTTGACAGCCTGTATTTCACCATGCTCAATCACAACAAACGCTCAATCACCCTCAACACCAAGAACGAGACCGGCAAGGAAGTGCTTGAGCGGCTGGTCAAGACTTGTGACGTGCTCGTCGAGAACTTTGCGCCCGGCGCGCTCGATCGCATGGGCTTTAGCTGGGAGCGAATCCAGGAGCTCAATCCGCGCATGATCATGGCGTCGGTCAAGGGCTTCGGGCCCGGACCCTACGAGGACTGCAAGGTCTATGAGAACGTCGCCCAGTGCACCGGCGGATCGGCGTCGACGACCGGCTTCCTCGACGGGCCGCCGACCGTCACCGGCTCCCAGATCGGCGACAGCGGCACCGGCCTCCATCTAGCGCTCGGCATCGTAACCGCGCTGTTCCAGCGCGAAAAGACCGGCCGCGGCCAGAAGGTACTGGCCGCCATGCAGGACGGCGTTTTGAACTTGTGCCGGGTCAAGATGCGCGATCAGCAACGGCTCCAGCACGGACCATTGAAGGAGTAC
This sequence comes from Pseudomonadota bacterium, assembly GCA_016522385.1. Classification (GTDB taxonomy): domain Bacteria; phylum Pseudomonadota; class Alphaproteobacteria; order Rhizobiales; family Aestuariivirgaceae; genus JABDJG01. Next base: position 369 of record JAEKFU010000497.1, on the reverse strand, counting down.
AGCCAGTTTGGCCGGGGCATCGAATTCGGCGACGCCACGCCGCGTGCAGGCAACGACTCCGGCGGAGGCCAGCCGGGCTGGATCCTCAAGTGCAAGGGCTGGGAAACCGATCCCAATGCCTACGTGTACTTCATCACCCAGGCGCCAGTGTGGACCAGGATCTGCGATGTGATCGGCAAGCCGGAATGGAAGGAAGACCCGGACTACGCCACGCCGCCGGCCCGTCTCGACAAGCTCAGTCGTATCTTCGATACCATCGAGGAATGGACCAAGACCAAGACCAAGTTCGAGGTCATGGACATCTGCAATCCGCTCGACATTCCCTGCGGTCCGATCCTGTCCATGAAGGAACTGGCAGAAGAACCCTCC
>JAEKFU010000493.1 GCA_016522385.1 Pseudomonadota bacterium | reverse complement strand
GATGACCCGTCAGCATCGGGTAGTGACCGGAGACCATCATCGCCAGCACCGGCAGTGTCAGATAGGTGTTATGCATCGAGCGCTGTTTACCGATGATGCCGTATTTTGGATCAGGCTGCTCACCCTTGAACAGTGCGGCTGTAATCTTTTTCTGGTTTGGAATGATTATGGCAAAAACGTTGAACGCCATCAGCGTGCCAACGAACACACCGACATGGATCAGCGCGCCACGACCGGAGAACACGTGCGTGAAACCGTAAGCAGCTGTCAGGATCAGCACGAAAACCAGTCCGGCCAACAGCGTCAAATTCTTGCCAAGCGGCGAGCGGCACAGGCCGTCATAGACCAGCCAGCCACCGGCCAATCCGCCGATTGAGATGGAGATCGCCTGCCAGGGTTCAAGCACCATGACCTTCGGGTCGATCAGCCAAGCCTCGGCATTCCAGTAGAACTGGACCGCCATCAACATCATGCCGGTGATCCACGTGAGATAGGCCTCCCATTTGAACCAGATCAGATCGCTGGGCAGATCCTTCGGCGCAACGGAGAACTTTTCAACGTGATAGAAACCGCCGCCGTGCACCTCCCAGGCGGTCCCCATGACGCCGATACCCATTTCATCGCGCTTCCTCAGGCTGAGATCGAGCGCCACGAAGTAGAATGAGGTGCCGATCCAGGCGATGCCGGCGATCATATGGCCCCAGCGGATCAAAAGGTTCAGCCAGTCTGCGTAGAATGCACTCATTCTTGTGTGCTCTTGTTCGATCCAGCCCGCAAAAATGCCCCCCGCCCGCAACAGGCGGGAGGCTTGTGATTGCCGCCTGTTATTGCGGCAGCTTGTCGTCGATGCCCTTGACGTACCAGTTCATGCCAAGCACCTCGCCATCCGGCAAAGGTTTGCCGGCCTCGCCGACGACCGTGCCGTCCTGCTTGGTGATCGGGCCGGTGAACGGGTTCAAGGCATGGGTCTTGATCTTTTCGACGGTCTCCATCGCCATTTTGGCGACGTCCTCGGGCATATTCGTCATCGGTGCCATACCGACCATGCCTGAATCGATACCACCCCATGTGTCTTCCGACTTCCAGGTTCCTCCTATGACGGCTTTCACCCGCTCAATATAATAGCCCGACCAGTCATCGACGATCGCCGTGAGTTGGGTCTTGGGGGCAAAGGCGATCATGTCGGAGGCTTGGCCGAAGCCCATCGCGCCCTTTTCACTGGCGATCTGCAAGGGTGCGGTTGAGTCGGTGTGCTGTGTGATGATGTCGGCACCCTGGCTGAACAGAACCTTTGCGGCATCGGCTTCTTTGCCGGGATCGTACCAGGAGTTGACCCAAATCACCTTAACCTTGAAATCCGGGTTGACCGACTGTGCGCCGAGCATGAATGCATTGATGCCGGAGACCACTTCGGGGATTGGGAAAGACACGATGTAACCGGCAACGCCCGACTTGGAAATCCTCGCGGCAATCTGACCGATGACATAGCGGCCCTCGTGGAATTTGGCATTGTATGTCGCCACATTATCGGCACGCTTGTAGCCGGTGGCGTGTTCGAACTTCACGTCCTTGAACTTCTTGGCAACCTTCAACGTGGCTTCCATGTAGCCGAACGAAGTTGTGAAGATTAGGTTGCAGCCGTCGCGTGCGAGACGCTCGATGGCGCGCACGGCATCAGGGCCTTCCGCCACGTTTTCCACATAGGCGGTTTCAACCTCGCTACCGAGTTCCTTCTCCACGGCCATGCGGCCCTGGTCATGTTGATAGGTCCAGCCGTGATCCCCGACCGGGCCGACATAAACCCAGCAGGCCTTGGTTTTGGCTTCGGCCGATGCCACGCCCAGTGATACCGACATTGCCAAAGCTGCTGCCAGCCCGAAAAACTTGTTCTTCATCTAATTTCTCCTTCCTTCGTCTCTGCAGAAACAAAGCTCCCTAGCGGTCTTCTTTGTTGATCCCTGAGCCGTGCAGACCACGAGTTCACGACCCAAGGATGGCTCCTAACGATCCGGAACGAACGACTGGCCGATACAGGCCGGTGTATTGACGCGGCTCAGTGTTCGATTTCCGGAGATGATGACGAGTGCGACAATCGTCACCGCATAAGGAAGCGATGACAGGAACTGCGAAGGGATACCGACGCCTATTCCCTGCACATACAATCCCATGATCCACACCGCCCCAAACAGATACGCACCAATCGCCACCCGTTTCGGCAACCAGGTGGAGAACACAACCAGTGCAAGCGCAATCCAACCTCGTCCACCGGTCATATTTTCAATCCATTGCGGTGTATAGGCAAGCGACAGATAGCCGCCGGAAAGGCCGGCACAGGCACCACCAAACATCACACAGGCGTAGCGCACGGGGATCACGCCGTAACCGAGCGCATGGGCAGATGTGTGGTTGTCGCCGACGGAGCGGACGATCAGACCGGTGCGGGTTTTGAACAGTACGTAATTGACGGCAAAGACAAGTGCGATCGAGACATAGACCAAAATATCCTGGCCAAACAGTATCGGTCCAATGAAGGGAATGTCGCTCAAAACAGGAATGGCCAACTTGGTGAGTTTGACACCGGGCAGGCCAACGAACGCTTCACCGATCAGGCCGGACAGACCCAGTCCGAGCAATGTCAGTGCCAGACCGGTTGCAACCTGATTGGCGAC
>JAEKFU010000467.1 GCA_016522385.1 Pseudomonadota bacterium | reverse complement strand
GTGTAATGCTTCCTTGCCGTCTTGTGACTTGAGATCCAGAACAATGCCGCGCTTGTTGCGGTTCATCATCATGAAGGCAGCGCTCTCACCCCCTATGTCAGGTGGCAGAAAACGCCGTGTGTCGTCGCCAATGGGCTTTTCCACTTTTACCACGTCGGCGCCCATGTCGGCGAGCATTAGGCCGCAGACAGGCCCGGCCATGATGTGGGCCAGCTCGATGACGCGACATCCTGAAAGTGGACCGGTCATGTCATCGACCTTTCCATTCGGGTTTGCGCTTACCGAGGAACGCTTCGATACCTTCTTTGAAATCGCTGCTCATGTAGCAGTCGACGATCAGATCGCTACCCTCAGCACCAGGCCCGTCGGTGCGCAACCGGCGCAAGGCTTCTTTGGTGGCACGCATCGTCAACGGAGCGTGACCGGCGATCTTGTCAGCGAGTTCGGCTGCACGGGCATGCACGGCCTCAGGCTCTGTCAGAACTTCTGAAACGAGGCCAATGACCTTTGCCTCATCCGCCTCGATCAGCCGCGCGGTAAGGATGATCTCGCGCAAGCGACCCGCGCCAATGAGTGCGGACAGACGATTGAGATTGCCGACTGACAGGCAGTTGCCGAGGGTGCGGGCAATTGGGAATCCGAACTTCAGCCTTGTGTCCGAGATGCGCAGATCGCAGGCTGCGGCGATGGCCGCGCCGCCGCCGGTACAAGCGCCGGTGATGGCGGCAATGGTCGGCACTGGGCAGCGTTCGACATCGTCTAAGACGTCGCCCATCTTCTTTTCATAGTCGAGCGCGTGCTGCGGGTCGGTAAAGCTCCTGAATTGAGCCATGTCGGTGCCTGCGGCAAAAGCCCTGTCACCGGCGCCAACGATGATCAGCACCTTGATGTGGCTGCCCAGTTGAATACCGCGGCAGATCTCCGCCAGTTTTTCATACATGTCGAAGGTCAGTGCATTGCGCGCCTCAGGGCGGTTCAGCGTGATGTGACCGGTGCGGCCCCGGACCTCATAAAGCAGTTCGTCCATGTCTCTCACCGATAGAAATACTCAACCAGGAACATCGGGATCGATGGCACATAGGTGCAGATCAGCAGCACGGTCAAGAGCACCATGACAAAGTAGATGTTGACCTTGGAGACTTCCCATATGTTGGCCCGCGCAACTGCACAGGATGTGATCAGCACGCTGGCGACTGGCGGAGTCTGCTGGCCAATCGCCAAATTGAGGGTGACCACCAAGCCAAAATGAACCGGGTCGATACCGGCGGCTGTTATCAACGGCACGACGATTGGCACGACAAGGATTATGGCAGCGGCGGAGTGGAGGAAAAAGCCGATGATCAGGAAGAAGAAATTGAGGATGAGCAGGATCTGCCATTTGTTGGTGGTGATTTCGAGTATGCCGGCAGCCAGCTGTTGAGGCATCTGGGCACGGGTCAAGAAACCGCCCATCAGCACCGATGCGGCGACCAACAACATCACCACGGCGGTCTGCATGCCACCATCGAGCATGGCGCGTTTTAGATGTTGCAAGTCGATCTGGCGGTACCACAAACCGACGACAAATGCGGCGATGACGGCGAGGCCGGCGGCTTCGGTGGCGGTGACATACCCGCCGAAGATGCCGCCAAGGATTATGACCGGCAGGGAGAAGGCGGGCAATGCGTCCACGAACGTTGCGCGCAGCTTCGGCATGTTGAAGGCTTCCTCAACCGGCAGGTTGTACCTGCGGGCAAACATATAGGCGACGCACATAAGGCCGGCAGCACCCATCAAACCGGGCGCCACGCCGGCAACGAACAGCTGCTCTACCGACGTGTTGGCGGAGGTGGCGTACAAGATCATCGGGATCGACGGCGGGATGATGATGGCAAGCGATGCGGACGATGAGGTGACAGCGGCGGACAACGGGCCGCCGTAGCCGCGTTTCCTCATCTGCGGGATAAGAATCGAGCCGAGAGCAGCGACGTCCGCAACCGCAGAGCCGGAGATTTCCGCAAAGAACAGGGAAACGCCAATATTGACCATGGCAAGGCCGCCGCGCACGAAACCGATCAGGGCCGAGACGAAGTTAATCAGTCGGTCGGTTATGCCGCCGGCATTCATGATGGCGCCAGCAAGGACGAACATCGGGATGGCGATGAGCGAGAACTTGGTCGAGCCGTCATACATATCTAGCGCGACGGTGACGAGGCTGTCGGTGCCTTCGGTTGCCAGCAGGCCGATTATGGCAGCAACGGACAGGGCGACGGCGATCGGCACGTTCAGGCAGATCATGGCGATGAGGGCAACGAAAATCAGGAACATCAGCATGGGCTATTTGTTCCCGGCTTTTTGAAGTTCGGTTTCGACTTCCTCTTCGATCTCGGCGTGCTCAAGCGAGGAGCCGATGGCTGTCATCTTCCAGTATTCGGGCAAGCTCAGCAATTCGCAGATCACAAAGAGCGCGCCACCGATCGGGATGACCGACTGAGTGAGTTGGACTGGTACCCATGTGAGCGAAACAAGGCGTTCGCCTTCGAGGACTTCCAACACCTGCCAGCCGGTATAGGCCATGATGACGAAAAAGCCGATGACGATGATCTCGGCGATCGCAACGGCAAACATTCGAACCGGCATCGGGATGGAGAGCAGGACGCTGTCGAAACCGATATGGCGGCGTTTCAGGGCGGCGAGCGAGGCGCCATAATAGGTGATCCAGGAAAGTTGTATGGCGGCGATTTCATCATACCAGGACAGCGAGTCGCCTAGCAACCGGAACAGAACGGCGACCACGACAACGATGGTCAAGGCGACCATCAGCGCAATCACGACCCACTCAAGAACCGTTTCAAGAAAGCGGCTTAGCATCGCCGACATGGTGATTGTTCCGTCTAGGAAATCGGGGCAGGCCGGAGGGGCACAGCCCCTCCAGGTAAACCGTTGTCTAGGAACCGCTGGCGAGCCCCTGGACTTTTTCGATCAATGCCGCGCCGCCTTCAACCGATGACGAAAACTCATCGTAGATCGGCTTGGAGGCTGCGATAAAGGCGGCATTGTCGGCATTATTGACGGTGACGCCGGCGCCCTTGATCACGTCAAGTAGTTCAGTCTCCAGCTTGGCGGCGTGCTCATAGACGAAGTCCTGGGTTTCGGTACCACATTTCTCGAGCGCGGCGCGGACGTCTTCTGGCAGCTTGCCATAGTGCTTGTCGGAGACGAGCACGTAAGCCGGCGTGTAGACGTGGCCGGTGATCGTTAGATATTTCTGCACCTCCTGGAACTTTGCCGAGGCGATCTGGGCATAGGGGTTTTCCTGGCCGTCGATGACGTTGGTCTGCAACGCGGTGAACACTTCGGAGAACGCCATCGGTGTCGGGTTGGCGCCGTAGAGCTTGAACATCTTGACGCGCCAAGCACCCTTCGGGGTGCGCAGCTTGATGCCGGCGAGATCTTCCGGCTTATCGATTGCACGCACATTGTTGGTGATATGGCGGAAGCCGTTCTCGAACAGTCCGATGATGCGGTAACCCTTCGCCTTGACGGCGGCCTGAAATGTGTCCATCAGCTCCGCCTGGACGCGGCGCATATGGGCACGATCCTTAATGATGTAGGGCATCTCGAAGACGCCGAACTCATCCGCGACCGATGACATCACCGATGACGGCAGCGAAAAAGTGATCTGACCAAGTTTCAGTTTCTGCAGCAGTTCCTTGTCCTTACCGAGCTGTGATGAGCCGAAGGTCTGGACCTCGGCCTTGTCGCCGAGCGCTGAATTTGAGCAGCTGGCAAACTGGTTGACGCTGGCTTCGAACAATGAACCCGGTTTGCCGACATGGCCGAATTTGAGTATCAGTTTCTCGGCATGTGCGGGCACGGCGAGCATTGCGGCGGTGACCGCGCCGAGTAGAAGTGTCTTGAGTTTCATTGGTCTTCCTCCCTTGGATGAGTCGGTTTAGTAGTGGTGTTATTCCGCGGCGATTGATCCAGCAGCGGTTTGTTTCAGATGCTCCATGGCGGCCTGAGCGCCGCCGGTCTGGTGCGGAACGCCGGCCATTGCCAGACCCATTTCCACACCGGACAAGGTTGCCATCAATGTCAAGTCATTGAAGTCGCCAAGATGACCGATGCGGAATACCTTGTCAGCAACTTTTGACAGCCCGTTGCCAAGCGACAGGTCGAAGTGTTCGAGTGTTGCGGCGCGAAAGGCATCGGCGCTGTGGCCCTCAGGCATCATGACCGCGGTCAGAACGCCACTTTCATGGCCCTGGCGATTGCACAGCACTTCCAGGCCCCAGTTACTCACGGCAATCCGGGTGGCCTTGCCGTGGCGGGCATGCCGGGCAAACACATTGTCGAGTCCTTCCTCGTGCAGCATCTCGATGGCTTCATTGAGGCCGTAGAGCATATTGGTGGCCGGTGTGTAGGGAAAATAGCCCTTGCCGTTCGCGCCGGCCATTGCGGTCCAGTCCCAATAGGAGCGTTGCAGGCCGGCAGCCTTGCTGGCGGCCATGGCTTTATCGCTGACCGCGTTGAAGGACAGACCCGGCGGTAACATTAGGCCCTTCTGAGAACCGCCGACAGTGACATCGACGCCCCATTCATCGTGGCGGTAGTCGATCGAGGCGAGGCTGGAGATAGTGTCGACCATAAACAGTGCGGGATGAACCGTGGCATTGATTGCACGGCGAATTTCCGCCACCGGGGAAACCGAACCGGTCGATGTCTCGTTGTGCACCACGCACACGGCCTTGATCTCATGGGCGGTATCTTCGCGCAGGCGCTGCTCGATGCGGTCGGGATCAGCACCACCTCGCCAGTCACTTTCCATCAGTTCAGGTTGCAGACCGATGCGCTCGGCCAGTTCATTCCAAAGGGTTGCGAAATGGCCGGTCTCGTACATCAGCACCCTGTCACCGGGTGACAGGGTGTTGACCAGAGCAGCTTCCCAGGCACCTGTGCCGGAGGCCGGAAAGATGAAAACATGGCCTTGGGTCTTGAAGATCGTTTTTAGGCCGTCAAGGGCGCGCCGACCGACCTCGGCGAAGAGCGGACCGCGGTGGTCGATGGTGGGCATGTCAATGGCCCGGAGAATCCGGTCTGGTACGGTGCTCGGCCCAGGAATCTGCAGGAAATGACGCCCCGCTTTGCGCATCTTCTTTGCCTTCCCTTCGCGCCTCGTCGACCCAAAGGGCCAATTCAGCGATTGCAATAATTGAATTATGAATTCATAATTACGTCAAGTCATATTTCCTGGTAACCGCGTGACCATTGTCGCAAACCCTGTTCTGGAGCGCAGATTGCAGCGCGAAGTGGCCGGTGAGGTCATGTTCGATGCGTTCAGCCGTGGGCGCTATGCTACAGATGCCTCGATCTACCAGATGATGCCGCTAAGCGTGGTCGTCCCAAGGACCGTTGATGATGTAGAGGTCTGTATTGCAGCTGCTCGCGAGGGCGGATTTGCCGTTACGGCACGCGGTGGCGGTACATCGCAATGTGGCCAGACGGTCAATCAGTCGGTCATTGTCGATACGTCGAAATACCTCAATCGAATTCTCGAGCTTGATGCCGGGAGTCGTCGATGTGTCGTCGAGCCGGGGATTGTGCTCGACGAATTGAACCGAGCCCTGAAGCCGCATGGACTCTGGTTTCCGGTCGATGTCTCGACCGCCTCACGCGCAACAATTGGTGGTATGACCGGCAACAATTCATGCGGCGGCCGGTCAATCCGCTACGGCACGATGCGCGACAATGTCCTGTCGATCGCCGCAATCTTGGCCAACGGCTCAAAGGCCCATTTTGGACCGGTGAACGGGAACATAGTGGTTGACGACGTGCCGGCCGCGCGACTCGCTGAACAGATGCTGGCGCTAGGCGAACGCGAAGCAGGCGAAATTGCAGAGCGGTTCCCTAAAGTGCTGCGCCGTGTCGGCGGTTACAATATCGATGCGCTTGTACCGTCTAATGCGCCGAACAATCTGGCGCATTTGCTGGTAGGTTCGGAGGGCACGCTTGCCTACTCGACGGCCATCGAACTCAAGCTGTCACCGCTGGTCAGCGACAGGGTCATGGGTGTGTGTCACTTTCCGACTTTCTACCAGGCGATGGATGCCGCCCAGCACCTTGTCGAACTAGGTCCGCAGGCGGTTGAACTTGTCGATTGCACGATGATCGCCCTAGCGCGCAACATCGCCATGTTTCGCCCGACGGTCGAGGAGTTCGTGCGTGGCGAACCCGAAGCGCTCCTGCTGGTCGAATTCGCCGAAAGCAACGAACAGGCCAACCGAAAGAAGCTCAAAGAACTCGACGATGCCATGGGTGCGCTCGGCTTTGCCTGGTCGGGCAAGGGCAAAAACTGGGGTGGCGTCATCCGGGCTGAAGATGAACGGGCCCAGGTGGAGATGGCGGAGATGCGCAAATCGGGCCTCAACATCATGATGTCGATGAAACAGGAGGGCAAACCGATTTCGTTCGTCGAGGATTGTGCGGTCGATCTTGCCGATCTGGCTGACTACACTGCCAGGCTCACGGATATCTTCACCAAGCATGGCACGCGCGGCACTTGGTATGCCCATGCCTCGGTCGGCTGCCTGCATGTGCGCCCAGTCCTTAACTTGAAGCAGGACAAGGACGTGAAGGCCATGCGGGCGATTGCCGAAGAGGCGTTTGAACTGGTCCGCAGCTACAAGGGGTCGCACTCGGGCGAACATGGCGACGGGATTGTGCGTTCCGAATTCCATGAGCGGATGTTCGGAACGCGGATGGTTCGGGCGTTTGAGGAGGTCAAGACACTTTTTGATCCTGCCGGAGTGTTCAATCCCGGCAAAATCGTCTCGGCGCCAGAAATGGATGACCGGTCACTGTTCCGATATCCACCCGACTACTCCGTCAGGGAATTTGTCACTGCGCTCGACTGGTCCGACTGGCCGGGTGCCGGTGGCGGATTTCAGGGCGCGGTCGAGATGTGCAACAACAATGGCGCGTGTCGCAAATTCTCCGGTGGGGTGATGTGTCCGTCCTATCGGGTGACGCGGAACGAGCGTGACCTCACGCGCGGGCGGGCCAACGTGTTGCGATTGGCGATCTCTGGCCAATTGGGCGATCAGGCGCTGACCAGTGATGATATGACCGCGGCGATGAAGTTGTGCGTATCCTGTAAAGGTTGCCGCCGCGAATGCCCGACCGGAATCGATATGGCGCGCATGAAGATTGAAGTGGCGGCCGCGCGGGCGCGCGAAGCCGGCATATCGCTACATGATCGGCTGGTTGCCTATTTGCCGCGATATGCGCCATTGGCGGCACGGGCGCCATGGCTCATGAACCTGCGAAACACTGTTCCTGGACTGGCCAGATTGTTGGAGGCGCCGACTGGTCTCACCGCCGCACGGCGTCTTCCGACGTGGCACTTAAAGCCATTTCGTGACAGTGAGTTGCGGGCATCCGGCGCGCCGGAGGCGATCCTGTTTGCCGACACTTTCAACCGGTATTTTGAGCCGCACAACTTGCGCGCAGCCGCGCATGTGTTGGAGGCAACAGGCGTGGCCGTCGACGTCGCCCGGCCAGATGACAACGGACGTCCCTTGTGCTGCGGGCGCACGTTCTTGTCGGCCGGGCTGGTTGACGAGGCCAAAACAGAGGCCAAGCGTCTAATCCGCGCGGTGCTGCCACATGCCAGACGCGGGACACCGATCATCGGACTGGAGCCGAGCTGCCTGCTGACGCTGCGCGATGAGTTGCCCGGATTGGTGGCGGGAGAGGATGCCAAACTGATTGCCAACAAGGCGGTCATGTTTGAAGAATTTTTGGTTCAGCATCCGATCGATCTGACATTTAAGTCCCCAGCCCCAAGGCTGGCGTTACATGGCCATTGCCACCAAAAAGCGTTTGGCATCCTTGCGGATGTCGAAGAGATACTGCGGCTGCTGCCGGACACCCAGGTCTCAACGATCC
>JAEKFU010000436.1 GCA_016522385.1 Pseudomonadota bacterium | reverse complement strand
GGTCAGCACGTTGTCGGATGGCGGCGGACGACCGCTGCATCTGGCACACGCCATTGCGATGCCCAGCCTGGCCAAATTCGTTTGCCTGCATACATCGTGCACGCCGGGCTGGAAGGCATTGGCCAGCCAGTCGGTCAAGAACTGTCCGGCCTAAGGCAGCAGGATCGTCGACCCGGTGGTTTTTCGACCTTCCAGATCACTATGCGCCTGGACGACATCGGCCAGCGGATAGCGCTGGTTGATGCTGATTTCGATTCTTCCGCTGCCGACCATATCGAACAGATCGGACATGGTTTGTGCCAGATCTTCATCGGACGCCACATAGGTCATCAATGTCGGGCGGGTTAGATACAGTGAGCCCTTGGCGGACAGCAGGCCAAGATCGAAATCCTTGACCGGGCCGGAGGCGTTGCCGAAACTGACCAGCAGGCCGCGTGGACTAAGACTATCCAGCGATGACATAATCGTCGCCTGACCGACACCGTCATAGACCACCGGCACACCTTTGCCGCCTGTGATCTCGCGAACCCGTTCAGCGACGTCTTCAGTCGAGTAGTTGATGACATGCTCGCACCCATTGGCCCTAGCCAGGTCAAGCTTTTCCGGCGATCCTGCAGTACCGATAACCGTTGCGCCAAGCGCCTTGGCCCATTGGCAGGCGATCAGCCCGACGCCGCCGGCCGCCGCATGAAACAAGATGGTGTCGCCGGGCTTAACCTCATAGGTCGCCCGCAGAAGATACCGCGCCGTCATCCCTTTCAACATGATCGCGGCGGCGGTTTCATCAGAAACGGAACCGGGTAGTTTGCCGACGCGATTGGCCGGCACATTGGCCATCTCACTGTAGGCACCGATCGGACCGGCGCCATAGGCGATGTGGTCGCCAGTTTTCAGCGTTTCCACGCCCTCACCTACCGCTTCAACAATTCCGGCAGCCTCTAGGCCCAACCCGGTGGGCAGCGGCAACGGGTAGAGTCCCGTGCGATGATAGGTGTCGATGTAGTTCAATCCAACGGCAGTGTGGCGCACCTGCACCTGCCCGGCAGCAGGTTGTGGCACATCCACATCGACCAGCTGCATCACTTCAGGACCACCTGACTGCTCAATCCGAACGGCTTTCATATCATTTAACTCCTTGTTTTTATTGATGTATTAGTTCGCGGATGGCCGCAACGAGTTTCTCCCAGGCCAATTCCTCCAGCGGAATGATGCGGACATCGAGAACCGCTGCTTTGCCCATGAGGGCCGTATAACGGGGCATCTGCCGCATCTCGTCAATCAAATCCGTCGTCACCAGGATGGCCACTCGCTCGCCGGCACGACCGAAATGATCGGCCAGGTTGTCCGCCTCATGCAACGCATCCATCAGGCGATTGCGATGCTTGCGGTTGTCCGAATCGAATTCGGACCGCAGCGCCTTGCAGGACACAAACCCAAGCCGTTCGCGATACCGGATGATGAGATCAATTTCATTCTCGCCGTAATAGTCGCCGACATGCCAGCTGATCGGTTGGCCATAGAGTGCTTCATCGGCACCGGCTTCCATCGCGGCCAGCCAGGCCAGTTCCTCCAGCCAACCGCCGCTCAGATAACGCTTCGCTGTAACGCCAGCCACCACCAGCCGCTCATCGGCGGCATCGATCATGCCGTGGTTGGACAATTCCTTGATGATCCGGCGGCTATCGGTGCCCAACCCATCGTGTGCATTCATATGTTTTGGACGGCGCGACAGCACAATGTCGCGTACCGGTTCAAAGGCGGGATAGTTTGCCTCGATGGCTTTGGTGAGGGCTTGGCGAACCACGGCTCCCTGCGGCTGGCCGCCACCGGGCTTCAAGCGGACATTGCGTTCCCTCAGCAGTGTCTCGATACTAGAGTGTTTCATGATCGTTCTGCTTATCCAGTCTCGACCACCATAGTGTCAATCGGCCAATGGACATTGGCGCAAACGGGCAATAATTGTGATCATTTGCCGATCCGCCCGAGAACGGGATACCAGTCCATGGGTTATACAATCAGATCAGAGATCGCCGACACCAACGCACCACCGATCTCGGAATCCATTTCGTGGCTTCCCGAACATACTAGCGGGCGGGACTTCATCAACTTGAGCCAGGCTGTCCCGAACTACCCCCCTGCCCCGCAACTGCAATCCCATATTGCCGAATTGGCCAGTGCGCCTGATACCAGTTTGTATACGGACATTCTTGGCATCGAACCCTTGCGCGTTGCCCTCGCCGATCATCTGAGTGCCGAGTACCGGGCACATGTGGCAATGGATGACATTGCCATCACCGCCGGCGGCAATCAGGCATTTTGCCTTGCCCTTATGGCGATTGCAGCGGCGGGCGACAATGTCATTGTGCCATCGCCCTATTTCTTCAACCACCAGATGTGGATCGACATGCAATCGATCGAGTTGCGCCATCTGGATTGCGCACCGGACAACGGGATGTTGCCCGACCCTGATTTGGCGCGGCAGCTGATCGATCAACGCACGAAGGCGATCGTATTGGTGACGCCCAACAACCCGACGGGTGCGATCTACCCACCGGAGCTGATCGCAGCATTATTTGATCTGTGCGCCGAACATGATTTGGCGCTGCTGATTGATGAAACGTATATGGATTTTCGCGGCGTTGATGCGCCTGCGCATGGTCTGTTTGCGCGCGCCGATTGGCGCGACACCTTCGTTCACCTGCACAGCTTCTCAAAGAGCTTTTCGTTGACCGGCTATCGTGTTGGTGGGATGGCGGCCTCGCCACGGTTGATTGCCGATGTGGAGAAACTGATGGACTGTGTTGCCATTTGCGCGCCCCGCATCGCCCAGGAGGCGGCGTTGTTCGGGTTGGAAAACCTGTCGGACTGGCGCGCCGCCAAGGCAGCTGAAATGAACGAAAAGCTGACGATATTGCGTAGGGCGTTCGAGAGTGATCGGCTGCAATACAATTTGATCAGTTCAGGTGCGTTCTTTGCCTATGTCGAACACCCCTTTGCCGATGAAAGCTCGAAGGATGTGGCGAAGCGATTGGCCCGGCGCAATGACCTGTTGGTGCTGCCAGGTTCCATGTTCGGCGCCGGACAGGACCGCTTCTTGCGCCTCGCTTTTGCCAATGTCGGGACCGATCAACTGTCCGCAGTTGTTGCAAGACTGATTAAGAGCCAAGCGGGTTGACCCGATCACAAAACCACGTCAATCCGTGCCTGCCATTCGTCAGCCGCGTTCCTTTCCAGATGCATCAATACGCTCTGTCGCTCGGCTTTTCGCAGGCGCCTGAACAGACCATCGCGCTGATTTCTTTTTTCGCCGGCGATGTAGAATTGCGTCGTCAGCGATGCGCCGCTGGTGGGATGGAAGACCTTGGCATGAATGTGTGGCGTGCGGCCTGGATAGGGCACCGGCTTGATGGTGCGGAAGCTGAACATGCCGTTCGCATCCGTTTCGGCGGTACCGAAACCCTGAAATGCGGCATCGCGCGGCACCGTCAGCGCCCTGTCGGCACCGTGCAGATAGCGGCCGTTTACATCACATTGCCAGATTTCGACTCTGGCGCCGGCGAGGATCTGCCCCTTACGGTTCTTCAGCTGGCCGCGCAGATGAAGTATCTCCCCGCCTGCCCGCTTGACCACGCCCGCCACCTTGACCAGGTCATTGTCGCGATCGACCAGCATATCCTCAGGACGCGGATAGAAAGGACCTTCGGACTGCCGGGCCGTGGGCTGAAGCGCACCCCAGGCGGGAACAAGGCTTATCGCCCCGAGCCATCCACTGATGCCGCCAAGTAACCTTCGCTTCGTAAGTCGCATATCTGACCTGCTGCGCAATATTTGCACATCCTGGCACGGTGACGTGGTCAATTCATGGTGAGCAGGGCTCTAGAGATCCCGGCGATGTTCGACAACGACCTCATAGCCCGGCTCTTCAGGCTCCTCGTCGAGCATTTCCGGCGGGAAACCGGGCGCGCGGATATCTGCATCGCACGCTTCTTCCAACCTTTTGATAATGTTGGGAGAATATTCGCGCGGGCCATACCGTCTCTCGCCGTCCTTGAAGATATCGATCATCACCGGGTTGATCTCCAACGGGACCCCTGCCCGCTCGGCAACCGCCTGGAACAGGCCGATATCCTTGCTGACCAGATCCATGGTGAAATTGATATCGCGCGAGCCATTGAGGATCACCTGACTTTCGGTTTCATGCACGAATGAATTCCCGGAGGATATACGTATTGCCTCGAAGGCCACGTTGAGGTCCATGCCGGCTTTCTGGCTGGTGACAAGTGCTTCGCAGCAGGTCAGAAGGTTGGCGGTTGCCAAATAGTTGGTGACCACCTTCAAAATGGAGGCAGAGCCGAGTGGACCCGTGTGCAGAATGCGCCTTCCCATCGCGGTCAGAATCGGCAACATGCGCTCGAATGTCGATCGATCGCAGCCGGCGAAAATTGAGATATTGCCGGTAGCCGCCCGATGGCAACCGCCAGAGACCGGACAGTCGACAGGTTCGGCGCCGAGTGCTTTTACCTTGAGGCCGAGTCGCTTGACTTCGGCCTCGTCGGTGGTGCTCATCTCGGCCCAGATATTGCCGGCGGCAAGCCCAGACAGAATACCGTCATCAGCCTCCATCACCGCAGCACTGGCCGCCGGGCTCGGCAGGCAGGTAATGACCAGATCGCAGGCCTCGGACATTTCTCTTGGGCTGTCCGCCCAGTTGGCTCCCTTGTCGAGGAACGGCTGGGCGGTGTCGCGATCGAGATCGCGAACAGTGAGGTCGACGCCATTGCGCAACAGGCTGCCAGCAAGTTTTCCACCGACATTTCCCAACCCGATGAAGCCTACTTTCATCTCCACCTCCCCTTTTGAAAACAGCATGAACTGTGACAATCAAGAAGCCGCCATTAGTCCATGGCGACCGGCCCCGGATGCGGCTCAAGGTGCAAATTCTTGCCGTCATATGGATGGGCGTTTGCGACATCTTCGTCCAGTTCCACGCCAATGCCTGGCTCAGTGGGCGGTATGATGTAGCCGTCCTCCCATTGCATCGGCTTCTTGAGAATATCGCCGTGAAAACCGCCCCAGGTCTGGATGCTCTCCTGGATGAGAAAGTTCGGCGAGCAGGCAGAGATCTGCACATTGGCAGCCCCCTCGACGGGGCCACAATAAAGATGCGGCGCGATTTGGGCGTAGTGCACTTCGGCCAGGCTGGCGATCTTCTTGGCCTCCAGAATGCCGCCCACCCTACCGAGCGCCATTTGAATGATCGAGGCGGCCTGCGTCTCCAGAACGCGGGCAAATTCGTACTTTGTAGTGAGCCGCTCGCCGGTGGCAATCGGGATCGTCGTCTGCCGTGCGACACGGGCCATTTCTTCCGGGCATTCCGGAGGTGTCGGCTCTTCAAACCACAACGGATCATATTTCTCGAGCCGCCGGGCCAAGCGAATGGCGCCTGACGTCGTGAACTGGCCGTGCGTGCCGAACAACAGATCGGCCTTGCTGCCGACAGCGTCACGTATCGCGTGGCAGAATGCCTCTGACAGATCCATGCGTTCCAGGCTCGGCTGGCGCGGATCGAATGTCGTGTAGGGCCCTGCCGGATCGAATTTCACGGCTGTGAAGCCTTGCGCGACATATTTCGCTGCAGTCTCGGCCGCAATATCGGGATCACGGTAAACCGGCGGGTCCTCGGAGGCGTCAGCGCCTTCAGGATAGAGATAGGTATAGGACCGTAGCCTTTCGTGCACCTTGCCGCCGAGCAACTCATAGACCGGTTTGCCGACTGCCTTGCCGGCAATGTCCCAGAGGGCAATCTCGATACCCGACAAAACGCCCATCAATGAGATATCCGGGCGCAGCGAATAGCCGCGGCCATAAACATTTCGCCAGAGGGCTTCGATGCGAAACGGATCCATATCGAGGACGTGGTGTTCGAAGACATCCTCGATCATCTTGACCACGGTGTGCGGCATGAACGTCGCGTTGTAAACCTCGCCGACGCCTTCGATACCGTTGTCGGTGATCAGCTTCAGGAAAATGAAGTAGCGGCCGCCGAACATCGGCGGCGGATTACCGACGACAAAGGTCCTGAGTTCCCTGACTTTCATTGTTTCACCCTCACCGTTCGGGCCCCATCAGCTGTCGATGCCCCAGGCCGCTGTTAGCGCGGTTTGCAGCTCATGCCAATCTCTAACTCCAACTGTATCTGCCCAGGCCTGATACTGGCCTTTCAGAGATCTCGTCAGTTCGGTGTCTCTGTGAGCTAGGTCATTCAGCTCGGTACGATCGCTCTCCATATCATAAAGCTCCCAATTGCAGGCGTGTCGGCGCACCAGTTTCCACTGTCCAAGCCTGATTGCCGAATTACCCTCATGTTCCCAGAAGATCGGCTGCTGGCGTTGCCAATCGGATCCTTCAAGCAGCGGGATCAGGCTTTCGCCATCAAGAGATTGCACCTGATGACCGCCAAAATCTGCAGGATAGGCAGCACCTGCAGCCTCCAGCACTGTCGGCATGATGTCGACCACGTGTGCAGCGGCGTGGGCAATGACTGGGCCCTTGATACGCTTTGGCCAGTTGACGATCAGCGGCGTTGATATGCCGCCTTCATGCACCCAGTGCTTGAACAGCCGGAACGGCGCATTGGAGACATTGGCCCAGGGCAAATCGTAGCTCATGAAGGTCTGTCTGCCGCCAGGTCTGAGGCTTGGCAGATTGCCAAAGGTGATCCTGCTGCCATCCTGGTTGTGTTTGGGGTAAAACTGCGCCCAACCGTCTTCGGCCATGAATTCGGCGCAACCGCCATTGTCCGACAGGAACATGACGATCGTGTTGTCGTCGATTGCATGGTGGTGCAGTGCGTCCAGTACCCGGCCTATGCCCTGGTCCATGTGGTCGACCATTGCGGCATAGACGGCCATGCGGGCGGCCTCCCAGTCTTTCAGCTTCACCTCGCTCCAGTCTGGGGCCTGTGGGTCGCGTGGCGAGATCTTCCAGGGGTTTTGCAGCAGGCCCCGGGCATTCATCTCTTCATGGCGTGCCGTCCGGCAAGCATCCCAACCTTTGCTGTAAACGCCATCATATTTGGCGATGTCTTGGGCATGCGCGTGCAGCGGCCAGTGCGGCGCGGTATAGGCAAGATATAAGAAGAACGGCGGTTCTCCATTGGCAGCATCACCAATCATCTGAACGGCTTTGTCACTTATCGCATCGGTGAGATGGAAATCTTCTGCAGCCACCTCGATGCGATCATCATCATGCATGACGTAATGCGGCGAGAAAAAACTGCAGGCGCCATCCAGGATGCCGTAGAACCGGTCAAATCCACGCTGGCGCGGTGTCGGATGTTCGACATCGCCGGGCCGCCAATCATCCACCTGGCGGGCATCGAATTCACCGCCGACATGCCACTTGCCTGACATCATGGTCCGGTATCCGGCGGTCTTCAGCACCTCGGCGATCGTAACACTGTCGTTGCGCAGATAGCCCTGGTAGGCCGGCGTGCCAAAATCGAGTCCCATATGGCCAATGCCGGCCTTGTGCGGGTAGAGACCGGTCAGCAACGCCACGCGGGTCGGACAACAACGGGCGCAGTTATACATTGATGTGAGCGTGGCGCCGCCCACGGCCAGCCTGTCAATATTGGGCGTGTTGATTTCCGAACCCATGCAACCGATGTCGCCAAATCCCATGTCGTCTGCCAGGATGAGAATGATATTGGGCTTGCGGTCCATCATGAGCAGTCCGGGCTTTGTTGAGTATCACGGTTACGGAGCTTGTTTGTCACCATACTCTAGAGCGGTTCGCCCTCTACGGTAATCCGGTGCATCAAACGCCTTTGGCCAGGGTAGTCATTTAGCGCGCAATGCCAGGTCGCACGGTTGTCCCACATGGCAAGCGTGCCTTCCGCCCAGCTCAAACGGCAAGTGAAGTGCGGGTTGGCGCCATGTTGGAAGAGGTAACCAAGCAAGGCGGCCGACTCCTCATGACTCCAGCCATCGATATGGGTGGTGAATTCTGGATTCACGTAGAGTGCCTTGCGGCCGCTGCCGGGATGGGTGATCACCATCGGATGGAGCGAGTCCTGCGTTGCCTTGTCCGGGTTGCCGATCCGTCCGGTGCGGCTTGTCTCTGCGCCCGCGTTCGGTCCAAAAACATGCCGGCTCGAATGCCAGGCCTTGAGGCCCTCCAGCACCTTTTGCAGCCCTGGAGACAGCATGTCATAGGCCATGTACATGCTGGAGAACAGCGTGTCGCCGCCAAACTCCGGGACCACCCTGGCGACCAGGATCGAACCCAGGGCCGGTGCGGTGTCGTAGGAATGATCGGTATGCCAGCCTGATCCGATATTCTCAGTCTGATCCGGTTCCTTGCGCACTTCGGCCACCATCGGATGACCCTCAACGGGCGTGAAGAACCGGTTGACATTGATTTCACCCCAGCGCCGGGCGAACGCCAGGTGATCATCCGGGTCCAGCTCCTGGTCCCGGAAAACGATCACCGAGTGGCGGTGAAAGGCGTCGCGGATTTCGCTGAACTGAGCGTTTGTCAACGCACCGGACAGATCCACACCGGCAATTTCAGCACCGAGATTTCCGGATAACGGGTTTACGGATATCGACTTGAAATCACGGGACATTTTGCAGCACTTCTAAAACAGAATGACGTTGCGC
>JAEKFU010000426.1 GCA_016522385.1 Pseudomonadota bacterium | reverse complement strand
GACATGGGTAGGTTCTCCTGCCCACTTGAATCACATCTTAAATCAGATTTGAATCCTTGAAGTCGCGAATGACCGAGTTGCGGACTTTTTTGCCGTTCGAATGTTGTCGTTGCTGAAACAGTCGGGCAGTTCGCTGATCAATCTGCCAATTGCGAAAAAGGGCGGACATCCCAAAGCCCGCCCTTTAGCAGGGTTCATAGTCGAAACCCAACATAGATTAATTCGTCATCACCAGGTTAATCTGTACCTGGTGCGGTCTGATCACTGCCCGGCCGGTGTTCGTTATTATTATTTACTGCTATTCCATCTTCTTGCGGAATTGTTCGTGGCAACCGCCACAGGCTTTGCCGACAGCACCCATTGCTCCCTGCAATGACGCAAGGTCTTTGCCCGCGGCATCAGCCATGACATCGGCAGCAGCACTGAGTGCTTTGACTGCTTCAATAACTTTAGGGAAATTCTCCCAAAGGGCCGGCAATGCATTCGTTTTGTCACCCAATGCAGCGTTGTCACTTCCCTTGGGCCACATGGCCATGCCGTTCAAGGTGGTCATAACTTTAAGGTTATGGGCCGCAGCTTTCGCAACATCGGCATTATATTCCATCTCGCCCTTGGCCATGGCTCCCAATTGTCCAAGATTAAATGCACGAAGAGTCATTTCGGCTTTACGGGCTTTAACAGCCCCATCAAACTCGCCTTCGGAAAACGCCGCCCCGGCAGGTAGGGTCATGACAATCGCCATCAGCAGCGATTTGGCAAAAACTTTCATTACATGTTCCTCTTCCGCAATTGACTAAGATGAAATTGCTATAGAACAATTTATATCGCTACGCAACAAAATGTTCTATACAAGGAATGGCATGAGTAAACCAAAAGACCCCCGGCTGATTGCAACAAGAGATGCGGCACTGGATGCGGCGCTGACAATCCTTCAAAAGGAAGGTGTATTGGCGGTTACTCATGGTTCAGTAAGTAATATAACGGGTATCTCGCGAAGCACGCTTTATCGACATTGGCCTCAGATCGATCGCATGCGTAACGATGCCTTCAAACGCGCCGCAAGTCCGTCGAGCATTCCGCCCGCAACCGACGGGCCACTACGAGCCGATCTTTCTTGGTTATTGGGTATTTTAGTGGCAGCGCTAAATGATACTCCCTGGGGGCCGATCGCACCGCAGGTGATTGCCGCAGCGGCCACCGATCAAGAGGCCCGCACCGTAATAAATGAATTTATGAATGAGCGCATCGCCAATGTGGAAGGCATCTTCGATGCGGCCAAGGCACGAGGAGAACTGGCCCCCGATGTTCCCGTACGCAATCTAGTAGAGATGGCCATTGCTGTTCCCTATTTTCGAAAACTGATTGCGGGATTGCCACTCGACCAAGATTGGCTCGATTCCCATGTCAATATGATTTGCCAGTTGGCCGAGGGTGCCGACGAGTAGTGACCTATGTCTCTTATTGGTCGGCAGCTCCCGCGTTGCACAAATTATGACTTACGCTCCACCCTCGGAAACTCTCCAAGATCAAGGCGTGGCGGTCGTGCATATTCACGATGCGAAATCCCCCAGCTTGTCGCTTTCTGTTGTCGCGGAAAGGACATTTACCCGAAACCGACCAGTCTGCTAAGGGCTGGGAGTTGCCGTTGTCCCTGAATTCGTCGAACAGCTGCAATTGGCACATCGCGCTGATTGGAGCCATGTCGTAAATTGGATATATGTCGAGCCACCATAGGGCCGCTTATAGCGCATAATCACCGTGTGACGTGCCCAATTGTATGGCAGCATTGGCTCAAACTCGGCTGTCTGGGCAAATCTTGAACACGTCCGCTATCGCTCGGGGATCGCAATTCTTAGCGCGTCGATTCGTCGATTTACAGTGCGGCGCCGGCCAAATAGGCTCTTCAAGCCGTTGAAAACATGGGTAGAGTCTTAATTTGAATGTCCGCAATACATAATATTTCAGTCAGTTTTCCAGTGAATCCGTTGGTCTCAGATGCGCCACAGCACGACATGGCGATGTGCGACTGGCGGACAACGCGCAGAGTGTCAGAACTTGCCGTTGTCGTTCTTCCATTCGCTCTGCGGGGGGACCGCTTCGATCGTATCCCAATGTTCCACGATCTTTTCGCCGGAGACGCGGAACAGGTCGTAGAAAGAGGAATGCACGCCGTCCAAAGCCCCCTCGCTAACGGCAAGCACGAAATTCCCCTGTGCCAGGACCCGGTGCACGCGGTCGTATACGATCACCCTGCCATCGCCGGACACCGCTTCCAAGGCCGCGCGAAGTGGCGCTACACCATCTTCGATATGTGGATTGTGCTGGGTGAAGCGCGCGCCGTCGATGTAGTGCTCGATCTTCTCGAGCCGGCGCTGGATCAGGACGTGCTCGACAAAGGCGCGCACCAGATCGCGGTTAGCCTCGGTCCGTTCCAGATCTGCCGCTTCGGTCGGCCCATCAACCATGGAATGGCCGGAGGCGTTGGGGGCCTGTCTGGGCTGGATGTTGTCCCAGTGCTCGACGGCCAGGCCGTCCTCGAAGCGAAAGACCTCAAAGCCGATCCGGCGCGTGGCAAAGTCGTATTCGGTGTGGGCAAAGACGTAGTCGCCGTCCTCGAAGGCCCGCACGATGTTGACCCGAGGGTTGGTCTTGGACAGCCGCTTGAACAGCTCGGCCAGCCCCTCGCTGCCCTCGTGGGTCTGCGGGTTGTGCTGGATGTACCGGTCGGCGTCGACCACGGCGGCGGCGGCCGTGTCACCGGTCTCGATCCCCTCGAGCAACGCGTGGATCCGGTC
>JAEKFU010000412.1 GCA_016522385.1 Pseudomonadota bacterium | reverse complement strand
CTCGAAGCCTTTAAGCGCTTCCTCATGGACGAGTTGCTGGCCCATCCAAGCGTTGCTTCCACCGCCAGCCAGCTTGTTTTGCGCCAACATAAGAACACAACCGCCCTGCCGCTGTAACTAGTCTAGGGTCTGTCAACAATTACGGTTGCAGTGTTCGTTGGTGCTAAAGCGAAAGTTACATACACGCCGCAAAATGCGTTGACCGCCTTTAGCGGTTATTAGGACAAATTTGCTAGTGATTGAACTCAACGAACTGCTCATGTGGGAATGATCACCGGAAGCATGGCTTGAGTTTCAAGATGACAAAACAAAGCGAAGTCTTCAGCATAGCTTTGAGCGCTGAAATGCCCATTCCAGGTGAGCGGCGCAAAGAATATCGTCGACCAGTTGATCTGGCGGGCATCTGCGAATTCGGCAATGGTCAGGACCGGCTTGATTGCACCATCGTTGACATGACAAGCAATGGTGCCCAATTGAAGATCGCGCCAGGCGATGCGTTGCCGGGCAATTTTACGCTCTACATTCCGCCACTGAACACCGTCCTGGACTGCCAGGTGGCCTGGCGTCTGGACGCCAGGGTGGGCATTTCCTACACAACGATTTCGGATTTGAATGCGGGAGCTGAGTAGAACGCCTCGACGCACTTAGCGCATGAACAGCAACCACCACCGCAGGCTTGAGACTTTGCGCGACTTGATACCGCTTCAAGAAGTGCTTGAAGGGGATCATACGCTGGTGTTCGAATGCACCAATTGCCGTCGAAGATCCGAACTGGACGTCAGGCGGCTCATTCAGGTCCATGGCCCGGAAACCAGAATCGGCTTCATCAAGCGAAACACAAGCTGCGAGATTTGTTCACCGCGCGATGCCTAACTTGCCGGCTCAATTTGCCCGGCCGAACTAATCCATCTCCTCGAACAGCCGGTATTGTAGGTCGACTTTGGAATCACGAATCGCCGTGAATCACCCTGGTCGGTCGACACGACTCAGCCTTCAGTGCGAAACGTAATCGAAAAAAGACTCCGCACCGCAAGAACCGACGCCCATTGAATCTGTGGAGTGACATAAATAACGGCTCGATCGGTGCAATCGTGCACGATATCTTGCTGTCGTGCCAGTTGGAAATGAAACGATCATGGCAGATAGATACCAGGAGAGCGCGGATGCAAGATCAGGCTATGATGCCTGGGCGCGCAACTATGACAGCGTTGAGAACGCCACCCGCGATCTCGACGCAACCGTGATCCGCAAAATGGTCGAAGGTGTTTCTGGCGATACTGCGCTCGAGATCGGTTGTGGCACGGGCAAGAACACCGGATGGCTCGCCGAACGGTTCGGCAACGTTACTGCAGTCGACCTGTCACAAGGCATGCTGGATGTCGCCAGTGGCAAACTTCAAGCTGCCAATATCAGGTTCCTACAACACGACATTTGTGAACCGTGGCCTTTCGGCGACGCACGGTTCGATCTGGTGACCTGCAATCTGATCCTTGAGCACATTGCGGATCTGCGGCCGATCTACCGCGAGGCAGCGCGGGTTCTGCGGCCACAGGGACATCTGTTCATCTGTGAATTTCATCCCTATCGCCAGCTGCGGGGCGGTCAGGCTCAGTATCCATCGAATGATGGCGGTTGCACACGAATTCGTGCCTATCTTCACGCGGTGGCGGATTACATAAATGAAGGCCTGGCGGCCGGACTAACGCTCAAGCACACTGGTGAATGGCACGCCGATCATGATGAGCTGCCGAGATTGATGTCGGTACTTTTTCGCCGATAGGCCTCACCAAGCAACCTGGACGAAACGGCCTGGCGGCGTCCACGGCTCGCAATCATTTGACAAGCCATTGAAGTCTGTTTTGTGCGATATCGGATGCCATGATGTATCGAGCCGGACTCGTCGTCTTCATCTTCCTGTCTGCGGTGCTGCCGGTCTTGGCTGAGACCATCCCAGACAGTCGACATGTGCTCAAAGGCCGGATCATCCGGTCTCTCGCGGTTGAAGCGGACAACGCACAGCATATCCTCGCCGGGCAAAAGGCCGGCAAGCCGGGCTCCGCGCTTGTGTTCCAGAGTACCGATGGCGGCAAGACCTGGCGTACGCTCAACGGCAATCGCCCGCTCGCCCCCAGGGCAACGGACGTGCAGGCAGTTGCCGCGCTATCGGCAAACGTCTTGCTGGCCGGCACGTGGAAGCATGGGCTCTTCGTCTCGCGCGATGGCGGCAAGCACTTTGTCCGCATCGCAGACTTTCCCAGCTCCGATATTCGTGATCTTCAGATTGAAGGTGGCGTGATCTATGCGGCAACAGCAAGGCATGGCGTATTTGCGAGCCGCGACAAAGCAAGAACCTGGCAAGCCCTTGGCCCCGGTAAAGACTTCCTGTGGTCGCTGACGGCGTCGCGCAGCGCCCTGTTTGCCAGCTCGCTTGAACAGGCGGTTCATACCCGGCGTGACGGGCAGTGGCAGAAGGTATTCGATCTCGACAAGGCCTATGCCATTGCAACCGGACCGGAACGGCCACAGCTTAGGGCCATTGCCGGCGAAACCGCACTCTACGTGTCAACCGGCAAGGGTTGGCAAAAATTTCTGGACGGTGAAAAGTTCGCTGATGTTCTGATCCTAAATGACAGCCACATTGCCGCAGCATCATGGAGCAACGGCATTGCCGTCACCTCCATTGGCGGTGCGCTGCAAAAACGACTGCTCGAGGGCAATGCCATCGTCCATTTGCAAGTCGCCGGTAGTTATGTTCTGGCTGCCACCTGGGGCCGTGGTCTGCATATCATCCCCATGATGCAGATCCTACGCTGATGCAACCGTCACGCGACATAACGGACATTGGCCGCGTCATCATTGTCCTCTTGCTGATCGTCAGCCTGCCATTGCTGATTGCCATCAACCGCCCGCTCGCCCGCTCGCCTGAACAGATTCCGCTGATCGCCGCAACATTGAACGGCGATGTGGTGCATGTCCGCCGCCTACTCGATGCCGGTGCCAACCCGGACGAGTTCGATGACAACCGCAATACCGCGCTGATTTTCGCGGCCCGTGACGGCCGAACTCAGATCGCCAGAATACTGATAGAAGCCGGCGCCGATCCCAACTGGATTGACGGTGACCTGGTGACCCCACTCATTTTGGCCTCGTTCAGAAACCACGTAGACATTGTCGAATTGTTGCTCGCCAATGGCGTTGTCCGCTACCAAAAGGACAAGTGGGGCCGCACGGCCCTGGACTACGCCAGCCGCCGCGGCACCAGCGATCCGATCTATCTGTTGTTAAAGATGTGAACCCGTATCCATGCAGGATGTGCCCTCCAGTTGGAACGGCGTCATTTTAAAGCTGGGGTGGCTATGTATTTCTTTTCTGTATCGTCCATGGCCCACAATCTGCAGAGTGGGCCATTTTAAGGAGCCGTAATCGATGCGATGCAGCGCCAACCGGCAGAGTACGCCGGAATTAGAGGAGTTGCCATGCACCCTATACATGTACTGTGGGCCACGCCGCGGTCGACTTCCACCGCCTTTGAATGGATGATGCGGACGCGTGGTGATATGGCGTGCTTTCATGAACCATTCGGCGAGGCCTGGTATCAAGGCGATGATGCTAGAGCACCTCGTCTGACCGCCGACAGCCCGCGTAAACCGGGCCTGACCTTTGCTAGCGTCCTGGAGAAACTACGCCGCGCGGCCGAGATACGGCCAGTCTTCTCCAAGGATATGCCGCAATTCACCGACCACATGTGGAACAAGAAATTCCTGGCGAACTTCCGACACAGCTTCCTGATCCGCGACCCAGCCAAGGTTTTGGCATCGCTTAACAGAAGCTGGACCAAGTCGGGCAACACCACCGGCTTTGCGCGTCACGAGATTGGATTTGACGAACAACGCAAACTGTTTGACATCCTGAGCGACATAGACGGTGCGCCGCCGCCTTTGATCGACAGCGACGATCTATTGGAAGACCCCTACCAGGTGGTTGCGGCCTACTGCACCGCCATCGGCATCCCGTTCGTACCCGAAGCCCTCAGCTGGCAACCGGGCGACCGCGGAGAAGTGCTGTGGTATGACAGCGATGACAGCATCTGGCATGAAACGCTAAAAAATTCTGACGGGCTGAAACCGCAGCGCCGCAAGACCGCCGATATCTCCGAATTGCCCATGCGGCTGCAGGATCTATACCGCTCGTTCCTGCCCCACTATCAGCACCTACATCGCCATCGCTTGAAGGTGCCAGCGGCGCAAACGGCGACCTAACGGATCAGTGCTGGCCTGTAATCTCAAGCGGGTCATGAATAACTTGGGCAACGGGCAGCTGATGGCTGCTGTTCCGTCAACCAGAGCCAGCCGCTCCACAGAAATCCGACCTGCCGCACTTTCTTACACAGTCAAGACCTACAACAGTCACATTACGGAACGGACGACTGAAATCTTGAACTTTATCAACTGAGTCTTGGCCACTATTTTATAGATCAATGACGTCACCTAACCGTGAAGATGTCATCGTTGACGCCATGGCACCCAAGTGAGAAGATTACCATAGTTAGGCGCTGCGGAGAGAGCGGCACTGCACGTAATTGTAATTCCAACAAACATACAGGGAGAGAAGCAAATGCTTAAGACCACTCGACGTGAAGTGGTGCTTTCGGCAACCGCCGTAGCAGCGCTTGGCCTTGCTGGCCCGCTCGAATTCATGCCCAGCGCATTGGCAGCGGATGCCCGCGAGAAGGGTTTCGTGAGTTACAAGATCGGCGACATCGAATGCACCTCGGTTTATGACGGCATATGGCAAAAGAAGCACGATGACGGCTTTATCCGTAACGCCAGTGTGGATGAGACCAAGGCAGCGCTGACGAAAGCCGGACTGTCGCCGGAATTCGTACCGATCGAGTTTGCCCAAACGGTTCTAAAAACCGGTGACAGGACTTTACTGATCGATGCCGGTACCGGCGGGCAACTCGCGCCCACAGCGGGCATGACCATGAAGCACATGGCTGCCGCAGGCATCGACGCAGGGTCAATCGACACCATCCTGATCTCGCATTTCCATCCTGATCATATTTTTGGTCTGATGGCCAAAGAGACCAATGAGCAGGTTTTTCCCAACGCGGAGATCATCGTCCCTGAGACCGAGTACAAGTTCTGGACCGATCCTGCATTGATCGACAAGCTGCCGGAACGTCGTAAAGGCCTGGCCAAGCGCATTCAGGCGACCTTCCCGACGTGGAAGAATATCCGCCAGATCGGCGATGATGTCGAAGTTGCGCCGGGAGTACGTAGCGTATCAGCATTTGGCCATACGCCGGGACACACCGTCTTTCACGTCGCCTCCGGTGATGACCAGCTCGTGGTGGCCGGCGATATTGCCAATGTGCCGGCCCTATTCGTTGCCAACCCCACTTGGGAAGCCGTCTTCGATGCCGATCCAAAGATGGCAACCGAGGCACGGCTCAAGCTGTTCGACCGTGCCATTGCCGACAAGGCCATTGTCGCTGGTTATCACTTTGGATTCCCAAATGCGGGCACAATTGCCAAGGATGGCAAGGGATACGTGTTCCAACCTGCCGGTGCCTGATCATCGAGTATGGCGAGCGGGTTCGACTTAATCGCGCCCGCTCGCCCTGCATTTTGTTCGCGCAATGCGCAGGCTGTGCCAGGATAACTAAGATACAGCACAAAAGGGTTGCCGGACTCCAGCAAGAGGAAGACAAATGAGCAAAATCAAGGACGAAGTTCTCGCTGCCAATGCCGAGTATGCCGATGAATTTGGCGACAAGGGCACTCTGGCACTGCCGCCTGCACGCGGATTCTTGATTCTCACCTGTATGGACGCACGCCTCGACCCGGCAAAGTACGCGGGCCTCGCTGAGGGCGATGCCCATGTCGTGCGGAACGCTGGCGGGCGGGCGACTGATGATGCAATCCGCTCCATGGTTATTAGCCATAAACTTCTCGGCACCCAAGAATGGTTCGTGATTCACCACACGGATTGCGGCATGCTCTTTTTTGACGACACCCAGATGGGCGACCTTTTGGCCGGCTCTCTCGAGACGGCCGAGCTGACAGCCGACGGCTTTCGGAATGTTTCCGATCTCGGTGGCTCTCCTGAGGGACGTTACATCAAGTGGCACACTATTCCCGATCAGACACGTGCCGTGGTCGAGGATGTCGCGCGCATCCGCGCTCATCCCCTCGTCAACTCCACGATCCCAGTGTACGGCTACGTCTATGACGTGAAAACGGGCCGCCTGAATGAAATCACCGAAGCCACGGAAGTTGGTCATCCGGTAACATAATCGGATCTGCATTCGATCGCAATTAGAGGCAATCGAACATCAGGATCCTGAGACTTGACAATAGATCCTGCTGCTCCGAAGCACATTCCGAACCGTCGTGGCACAGCAAGAAAAGGGGCACACAAAAGCCCACAGCTGGACAGTCCAAATTCCGATGCTGGCTTGAGCTGCTACGCGACACCCGCCGCGAGTGGTGGCTTAACCCCGCCCTCGCTTCTGACCGGCGGAATAGGTCGCTGAAGCATCTGCGCCCAGTTGCGCCTTGACGCTGTCGACATCGCCGAGCACCCATAGCTCGGTAATGCGTTTGCCATCGGTTCGAAAATGCGCTGCGCCGATCCACTGAATTTCGCGGCCAGTCGCCTCGACGCCGAAGAAGGCCGCCTGATGAATACCCTTGAAGGTCATACGCGCCGCAGCTCGGTCTTCGGTGGTGATGAGATCGTCGATGATACAAACATAGTCTGCCAGCGCTTGATGAACTGATCGCATATACGCGATGAAGCCGTCCGGGCCGCGTCGTTCTGGTCCCAGGGAGGCTCTGAAGCGAAATTCCGCGTGAAGAATTTCTCTCGCTACGGCTTCATCAGACTTGTTCCAGACTTCATGATAGAAGCGCTCGACGAGCTCTCTTGGTGTAGCCATGGTCCGCTCGCTCACGCCGCTGCAATGTCGACAAAGGTTTCATTGTAACAGGCGCCGCGCTCGATATCACTGCGGATATCGGACGGGATCAGCACGTTGACCGTCCTGCCGGTCGCGCTGGTGCTGAGCCAGGTGCCCTTAGGGCTATACAGCACGCCTGGCCGGACTGCGTCGCTGACCATTACCTGCAGTAACACTGTGCCCTGGTTGTTCCACACTTTGACGAGTTCGCCATCTTTTAGGCCCTTGGATTCTGCATCAGACGGATTAATCTCAAGCACTTCAGGCCCTTGCGATGCAGCGCAGCCGCCGAAAGTGGCATTGGTGCGCTTGGCTGAGGACGGCGAGATGAGGGCAAACGGTAAGGATTTGTGCACCGGCTCGAACCGCGGCACGCCATAACCGTACCTAGTCTCCAGATCCTCACAGAACAGTTCCACTTTGCCGCTCGGCGTCGCCGGCATAACGGTGTCGCACATGATCACCTCGGTGCCTTCTGTCGACCTCATGGCCAATGCGCCATCCACCGGCAACTTGCTGGGCGCGTGACCCTGCATGCGCGGATCATCCCCGTTGAAAGCCGCATCCATGAGTTCGCTGTCAGTTTCGGCAAAAATCGGATCGTTGAATCCGAACCGTGCTGCCAGCCGACGAAAGATTTCGGTATTTGGTAGGCTTTCGCCGACACATGGGATGACAGGTTCGGCACGCTGCACATAGTTCTGGCCATAGGCACCATATATGTCGGCATATTCAAAATGGCTTGCTGCCGGCAAAATGACATCGGCGTAGCGCATGCTGTCGGTCATCACGATGTCCGAGCCGACGATGAACAGGTCGTCACGGGTGAGCGCACGCACCATCATCTCCTGATTGGGATGCGTTGCAATCGGGTTATGATTGTAGATCATCAAAGCCTTGACCGGCGGGTCAAGCGTCTCATCAAGCAGCCTTTCGGCCACATCGACAATATTGAACGTTCGCGTGCCCTGCGGGACAAGGTCTGGCCGCTGCAGCCTGTCGGTCGTCTTAGGTGCCGCAAGGCCCGGTTTGGCAATAACGCCGGCCCCGCGCCGGCCAAGATTGCCGGTCAGCGCCTGCAGCGCGATGGCGGCGCGCAGACCGGACCCGCCGCTGCGCCCGCGCTCTATGCCGTTGCCGAGAGAAACCGCCACCCGTTCTGCAGCGGCATACAAATCAACAAACTCCGTAAATTCGTCTGCGCTCAAGCCGCACAGCGTGTCGACATCGGCCGGGCGGTATTTGCGCGCCTCTGCCATATAGGGCTCAAAGCCGACTGTCCAGGTCCGGATGAACGTAGTGTCCAGTCTGCCGCGGCGCTCCAGTTCAGCCGCCACCGCCATGGCCAGAACAACATCGGTACCTGGCTGCACCTGCAGGAAAAGATCGCACTGATCGGCGATCTTGGTCCGTTTGGGATCGATGATCACCAGCCGGGCGCCGTTCTCACGCGCCCGCTTGAAGACCCGGACCAGGTGCAGGTTCGATACCGAGACATTGTTACCCCAAACAACGATCAGGTCGGCATGCCTAGCCTGCTCAGGCGGCATACCGGGCGCATTGCCGAACATGCTAGTATAGGCCGTACCGCGCACAGCGCCGCATAACGGCCCGCGATCGAGTAGCGTCGCGCCGAGCTTGTGAAAGAAGCGCCGGTCCATCGACCCGCCGGCCAGTTCGCCATGCGGTCCAGCATAATTGAACGGCATCACCGACTGCGGACCGTAGATCCTGACGGCTCGTTCAAAACCATCATGGACAAGGTCGAGGGCTTGTTGCCACGCGATCGGCTCAAAGCCGCCGTCGCCACGGTTCCCGGTCCGCCGCAGCGGGCGCATCAGTCGTCCAGATCCGTGAACGAATTCCGGATAATAGCGCGCCACCTTGTTGCAGATCACCCCGTCTGTATAGGGGTTGGCATTCGATCCGCGCACCTCAATGAGGCGACCATCGGCAACCGTAGTCGAAAGGCTGCATGTATCAGGGCAATCCAGCGGGCAGACACTGGGGCGGACGTCCTGGACGATCTGTTCACTCATGACGACTATCCGTTCTGAAGGGTTTAGCTTTGGCATCAGAATGGGCGCTAAGTGGTCCAAGATAAATGTCCAATTCAGGTGTTTCTGGACAAACCACTTTTCACATCTACGCTGGCAGCAGATTACATAGCTGACGTCCTCCGGCTTTACCCGAGGAAGTCAAGAAAAGAGACAACCGCCAACACACAACAGGGTTCAAGTTGCGCAGGGGGCATCACCTGATCATATGCGATTCAGCTGGACCATAGCACCTGAGGGAGTCGTGCTCTGCTATCCCGAAAGATATCGACGCAGTCTGTTTTGGCCATTCTTGTCGATCTTGATCCCCAGCTTGGTACGCCGGAACAGGATATCGTCGGCTTGCATTGCCCACTCGTTGTCGACCAGGTAGTCCACCTCAGCCTGATAGAGGTCCTCGCCGAAGTGCCGGCCAAGGTCCTTCAAAGACTTGGCATCGCCAATGATCTTCTCCGCCCGTGTGCCATAACATCTCAGCAAGCGCTGAAGATGTGCAGCCGTCAAAAATGGATACGTTCTGCCGTAGCGGGCGAGCAGATCCGCAAATTCGGTCGGTGCAAAATCACCGCCCGGAAGCGTTGAGTCTTCGGTCCATTCGGCGCCTCTTGCACCAAGCGCCTGCTCCACGCTGCCAAGCACGGTTTCGGCCAGCTTGCGGTAAGTGGTGATCTTGCCCCCGAAAATGTTGACGAGCACACCGGTCCTGGCATCGCCCTCTTCCTTGACGACGTAGTCGCGAGTAGCTTCCTGTGCCTTGCTGACCTTGTCGTCATAAAGCGGGCGTACACCGGAATAGGTCCACACCACGTCATCAGGCTTGACCGCCTTCTCGAAATACTCGCTGACGACATTGCAGAGATAGTCGATCTCATCAACGCTCGCTTCGATTTTATCGAGGTCTTGATGATGGTCCTTGTCAGTGGTTCCGATCAGTGTGTAGTTGCCTTCGTAAGGGATCGCAAAGGCGATCCGGTCATCGGCATTTTGAAAAATGTAGCAGCGGTCATGATCAAACAGCTTGTCGACGACGATATGGCTGCCGCGCACTAAGCGCACATTGTGGGCATCGTTGCGGCCCATACCCGATTTCAGCACCTCGTCCACCCAGGGTCCCGCGGCATTGACGAGAAACCTGGCCTGAACCTCATCGCTGCCGCCGGTGATCCGGTTCTCCACTCGTATCTGCCAATGTCCATTGTGGCGCTCAAGCTTGGTAACTTTTGTGCGTGGGCGAATATCGGCGCCCCGATCAGCGGCATCGCGGGCATTGAGCACCACCAGACGGGCATCATCAACCCAGCAATCGGAATACTCAAACGCCCGCCTGAACGAGCTGCGCAGCGGGTCGCCGGTCTCATCGCTGGCAAGTTTCACATCCCGCGTGGGGGGCAGTAGCCTGCGCCCACCGAGATAGTCGTAAATCAACAGGCCCAATCGCAAAAGCCACGCGGGTCGCAAACCCTTGTGCAACGGCAAGACGAAACGCAATGGCCAGATGATGTGCGGTGCCATTCGCCACAGCACCTCGCGCTCCATTAGCGCCTTGCGCACCAGGCCGAATTCAAAAAACTCCAGATAACGCAGACCGCCATGCACCAGTTTTGTCGATGCCGATGACGTTCCGCTGGCGAGATCTGCCGCCTCGCAAAGGCACACCGAATAGCCGCGACCGGCCGCATCTCGGGCGATGCCACAGCCGTTGACGCCGCCACCAATGACAAAAACATCGAATACTGTCTTTTCAGCCGAACTCATAGGCCTCTACTGCCGCATCAGTATTCTCCGCAATCTCAAGCTGCACCTTGTGCATCTCGCAGATTTCGCGGATCGGTCGTGGCGGCGGTGCATCGGTGACGAAAATGTCAATATCGGCAAGATGCCCGATCTCAACCGGTGCGCGCCGTTCGAACTTCATGACATCGGCCACGAGGACCTTTGTGCGTGCCTGCTGCAGGATAGCCCGCGACACGCGAACCTCACGATAGTCGAAATCCAACAGGCTGCCCTCTTCATCGATCGCCGATGCACCGATAATGGCGAAATCAACTTTGAACTGTTTGATGAGATCAATCGCAACCGTACCGACGATGCCGCCATCAGTCTTGCGCACCATCCCGCCCGTCACAACGACCTCAACGCCGGACGCGTCGGAAAGGATGAATGCGACGTTGAGATTATTGGTGATCGCCATCAGGCCTTCATGACGCTTCAACGAACGGGCAACCTGTTCGGTCGTCGTCCCGATATTTAGGATGACCGAAGAATTGTCAGGTATCAGTCGGGCTGCAACCGCACCAATCCGTCGCTTACTGTCTGTTGCCAGCTCACGCCGGGAACGGTAGGCAAAGTTCGTCGTATTGGACGGAAAAACCGCACCGCCATGCACCCGGTGCAGTTCATCAAGTTCGCATAAGTCATTGAGGTCTTTGCGAATTGTCTGGGGCGTCACTTCGAATTGCGCCGCCAGGCCCTCGACGTCGACCCGCCCGTTACGTTTTGCGATTTCCAGGATATCGGCCTGCCGAGGGTGTAACGGTCGCATTTCTAAATCTCCAATTTCGTCTATTTTCATATAATTGCGATTTTTTTCGAAAATATCAATCTGTTAACCATGTTGACTTTCGCATTAGTTTCGTTCTTCAATTGACTCTGCGTGTTGTCGCAAGGATACCGTGACAAAAGTCCGCGATGCATTAGCGCACGATCGTTTCAGATTGAGTCAATCTGAGACGTGAATCGTCCGCTCAACTATTGAAGGCGATCAGGTTGATTGTTTGATTGGTTCAATCGAAAACAGTCCTGATCTAGAGGAGGAGAACGCCCCGATGAAGAAGCTTCTGATGGCTTCAGTCGCCGCCGTGGCGCTGAGTATGGCCGCGCCTGCATTTGCCGGAATGGCAGAGGCGGAAAAATGGATAAACGACGAATTCCAACCCTCTACGCTGTCCAAGGACGAGCAAAAGGCGGAGATGCAATGGTTCATCGATGCTGCAAAACCGTTTGCCGGCATGGAGATCAACGTGTTGTCGGAAACTATTCCAACCCACGAGTATGAATCAAAGACCCTGACAAAGGCTTTTGAAGAAATCACCGGCATCAAGGTCAACCACCAGCTGCTCGGCGAAGGCGAGGTCGTCCAAGCGGTACAGACCCAGATGCAGACCAATCGTAACCTCTACGACGCCTATATCAACGATTCCGACTTGATTGGCACGCACTCCCGGCTTCAGCTCGCCGTTAACCTGTCCGACTGGATGGCCGGCGACGGCAAGGACGTGACCAATCCGGGCCTCGATGCCGATGATTTCATTGGCCGATCCTTCACCACCGGCCCGGACGGCAAGCTCTACCAATTGCCTGACCAGCAATTCGCCAACCTTTACTGGTTCCGGAAGGACTGGTTCGATAACGAGGATCTGAAGAAGCGCTTCAAGGACAAATACGGCTATGATCTCGGTGTGCCTGTCAACTGGTCGGCCTATGAGGACATCGCTGATTTCTTCACCAATGATGTCAAGGAAATCGATGGCGTTCGCGTCTATGGCCACATGGACTACGGTAAGCGTGCACCGGACCTCGGCTGGCGCATGACCGATGCCTGGCTATCGATGGCTGGCGCGGGTTCAAAGGGCCTGCCAAACGGACGCCCAATCGATGAATGGGGCATTCGCATGGAAGAAGGATCGTGCAACCCTGCCGGCGCATCGGTCATCCGCGGTGGCGGAGCCAACGGCCCGGCGGCTGTGTATGCGATCCGCAAATGGGACGAGTGGCTGCGCAAATATGCCCCTCCGGGCGCCGCCGACTATGACTTCTATCAGTCGCTTCCGGCGCTTTCACAAGGCAACGTCGCCCAGCAGATCTTCTGGTACACGGCCTTTACCGCCTCGATGGTGGCGCCCAAGAGCGAAGGCAACAACACCGTCGACGATAGCGGCAACCCGCTGTGGCGCATGGCGCCTTCTCCGCACGGTCCCTATTGGGAAGATGGCCAGAAGCTCGGCTATCAGGACGCCGGTTCATGGACCCTGTTCAAGTCGACACCAGTCGACCGCCGCAAGGCCGCCTGGCTCTATGCGCAGTTCGTCACATCCAAGACTGTCGACGTGAAAAAGAGCCATGTCGGTCTCACCTTTATTCGCGACAGCACAGTGCGGCACCAAAGCTTCACCGACCGGGCGCCAAAGCTCGGCGGCCTGGTCGAGTTCTACCGTTCACCGGACCGGGTCAACTGGACGCCGACCGGTGTCAACGTGCCGGACTATCCGAAACTGGCCCAGCTATGGTGGCAGAATATCGGCGACGTGAACTCCGGTGCCTTTACACCGCAACAGGCAATGGACCGTCTCGCCGGTGAGATGGACCAGGTCATGGGCCGCATGGAGCGGGCCGATAAGGCCAACAATACCTACGGCGGCTGTGGTCCACGGCTCAACGAGGAAAAAGATGCCGGCGAATGGCTCGGCAAGGGTGGTGCCAAGGCCAAACTGGACAACGAGAAGCCGCAGGGCGAGACCGTCAGCTATGACGATCTCGTTGCGCGCTGGTCATCCAACTAAGCCAGCCGGAGTTGTGATACACTCATGAATCCGGGGTGCCCCGCACCCCGGATTGCCGTATCGGCTCTTGCGGAAGCCCATGTCACTCGAACTCAAGCAAGTTACCAAGATTATCGGCGCGGATACCCATATCTATCCGACCAGCCTGACGCTGCAGCGCGGCGGCATAAACATCTTGCTCGGCACCACGCTAGCGGGCAAGACGACCTTGATGCAGCTGATGGCCGGACTGGAGAGACCCACCGCCGGCGAAATCTGGTTCGATGGCAAGAACGTCACCGGCACACCGGTGCAGCAGCGCAACGTCTCGATGGTCTATCAGCAGTTCATCAACTACCCGAACTTCACCGTATTCGACAACATCGCATCGCCCCTGCGCGTCGCCGGACTCGATGGCACCGAAATCAACAAACGCGTCAAGCAAGTCGCCGAGCTCTTGAAAATTTCGACCATGCTCGAACGCCGTCCTAGCGAATTGTCCGGGGGCCAGCAGCAGCGCACCGCTATGGCTCGCGCACTCGTCAAAGATTCCGATCTGATTCTTCTCGACGAGCCTCTAGCCAATCTCGATTTCAAACTGCGCGAAGAACTGCGCGAGGAACTGCCACGCCTGTTCGCCGAGCGGAACTGTATTGTCGTCTATGCAACCACCGAACCCGCCGAGGCTCTGCAGTTCGCGGGCCATACGGCCGCACTTCACGAAGGCCGGGTCACCCAATTCGGGCCGACCGGCGATATTTATCGGCGGCCGATTGACCTGACCAGTGCGCGCGTGTTGTCAGAGCCGCCGATCAACATCGCTAAGGTCATCAAACGAGGCACCCAATTTGTCCTGACCGACAATGTCAAATGGCGCGCGCCCAAAGGTTTGAGCAAACTGGCCGATGGTGATTACACGATCGGCATTCGCCCCCATCACGTCAGCCCGGCCAAGTCCTCAAGCAAAAATCTACCCATTGAAGGCACGGTCCAGGTAGCCGAGCTAAGCGGGTCAGAGAGCATCATTCACTTCAATGCCTATGGCAATGCCTGGGTGTCACTGTCACATGGTGTGCACCCGTTCATGGCCGGCGAACAGGCAACTCTCTATGCCGACATCGATCGCTGCCTCTACTTCGATGCCGACAAGCGGCTGATAGTGAACTAGGAGCGCGGGTTGGATGGCAAAGATCAAACTTTCGCATTTGCGGCACAGCTACGTGACAGACCCGTCAACCGACGAAGACTGGGCATTAAAGCGTCTTGATCTTGAGTGGGACGATGGCGGTGCATACGCTCTGCTCGGCCCGTCCGGCTGCGGCAAGACCACCCTGCTCAACATCATTTCAGGCCTGCTCGTTCCGACTGAAGGCAGTATCCTGTTCGACGATGAGGATGTCAGCCATCTGCCACCGGAGCAGCGCCATATTGCCCAGGTTTTCCAGTTCCCCGTCGTCTATGACACGATGACGGTTTTCGACAACCTGGCATTCCCTTTGCGCAACCGCAAAATCGCCGAAGATGTCGTGCGCACCCGGGTCGAAGAAGTCGCAGACATGATCGATCTGACGGACCGGCTTGATCGGCGTGCCTCAGGATTGACCGCTGACGGCAAGCAGAAGATCTCCCTCGGCCGCGGGCTGGTAAGGACCGATGTCAACGCGGTTCTGTTCGATGAGCCCCTCACCGTCATCGATCCGCACTTGAAGTTCCAGTTGCGCTCCAAGCTCAAGGAACTACACCAGCGCATTGCGCTGACCATGATCTATGTCACCCACGACCAGACCGAGGCGCTGACCTTTGCCGACAAGGTCGTGGTTATGAATATGGGAGAAGTGGTCCAGATCGGCACGCCGGTCGAGCTTTTCGAGAATCCGCAACACACATTTGTCGGACATTTCATCGGCTCGCCCGGCATGAATGTCCTGCCCTGCAGGTTCAGCCGTGGCATGGCTTCCATTGACGGTACCAAAATCCCCGTTGCTAACAAGGTCAAAGGCGACCTGAAAGACGCCGAAATTGGCATACGTCCTGAATTCGTCAGCTTTGCCGCCAAGGGCCTCGACGCCAAGGTCGTTAAAGTCAGCGATACCGGACGTTTTAGCATCGTGGAGGCCGAATGCGCCGCTGGCAAAGTCAAACTGCTGGTAGGCGAAGGTGATGATATCCCATCAGAAAACGCCAAGCTTAGCTTTGACGCCGCCAATACCCGCATTTACACGGATGGCTGGCTCGCTGGATCGGATCGCGCCTGATGGACAAGACAGCCAACCATAAAGCATGGTTCTTTGTCCTGCCGGTGCTTATGCTGGTCGCCTTCAACGCCATCATTCCACTAATGACGGTGGTCAACTATTCGGTTCAGGAGACCTTCGGCGACAACAACTTCTTCTGGGCCGGAGTCTTGTGGTTCGAAGAGGTGCTTCGCTCGGAACGTTTCCATGCGTCACTTGGGCGGCAACTCTTCTTTACGTTCAGTATTCTGGCAATTGAAGTTCCACTGGGTGTGGCGATTGCTCTTGCCATGCCGCGCAAAGGTATCTGGGTCTCGGTCTGCTTGGTGCTGATGGCCATGCCGCTACTGATCCCATGGAACGTCGTTGGTGCCATCTGGAACATCTTTGCCTTGCCCAATATCGGCTTACTCGGTCAGATGCTCAACGGGCTTGGCATTGATTACAACTTCACCCGCCAGCCTGGCGACGCCTGGTTCACCCTGATCACAATGGACGTCTGGCACTGGACCTCACTTGTCGTACTGCTCGCCTACGCCGGTTTGGCCTCGATTCCAGAGGCCTACTATCAGGCAGCCAAGATCGACGGCGCCAGCTCATGGGCAATCTTTCGTTACATTCAGCTACCGAAGATGAAGCGTGTGTTGACGATTGCCGTACTGTTGCGCTTCATGGACAGCTTCAACATTTACACCGAACCCTTCGTGCTGACCGGCGGCGGGCCGGGCAATTCGACGACGCTCTTATCCATCGATCTGGTGAAGGTCGCACTTGGCCAGTTCGATCTTGGCCCAGCGGCCGCCATGTCGCTCATTTACTTCCTGGTTATCCTGCTTCTCAGTTGGGTGTTCTACACGTTGATGATGCGCGGCGAGGAGCAATGAAATGAAGCGCTACAGTTGGCTGGTCCCGACACTCTATATCTTGTTCCTCATGCTACCGATCTATTGGCTGGTCAGCATGTCGTTCAAAACAACCAACGAAATTCTTGGCTCGTTCAGCCTGTTCCCACGCGAATTTACCCTCGACAACTACCGCAAAATATTCACTGATCCGACCTGGTATATGGGTTACGTCAACTCGATTATCTACGTGACCATCAATACGGTAATCTCGGTGACCGTTGCTCTTCCGGCAGCTTATGCTTTTTCGCGATACCGCTTCCTCGGCGACAAGCACCTGTTCTTCTGGCTGTTGACTAACCGGATGGCCCCTGCTGCCGTCTTCGCGTTGCCGTTCTTCCAGCTGTATTCGGCAACTGGCCTGTTCGATACCCATTTTGCCGTCGCCTTGGCGCACACGCTGTTCAATATTCCCTTGGCCGTGTGGATCCTCGAAGGTTTCATGTCCGGCGTGCCGAAACAACTCGATGAAACCGCCTATGTCGACGGCTATTCGTTTCCGGCCTTTTTCATAAAGATATTCATACCTACAATCGCCGCCGGCATCGGCGTTGCCGCGTTTTTCTGTTTCATGTTCTCCTGGGTCGAACTACTCCTTGCCAAGACGCTGACTGCGGTTCACGCCAAGCCGATTGCCGCGACCATGACCCGGACCGCCTCCAGCTCCGGCTACGAACTCGGCCTACTCGCTGCCGCTGGCACACTCACAATCGTACCCGGTGCAATCGTCATCTATTTCGTGCGCAACTACATTGCCAAGGGCTTCGCCCTGGGGCGCGTTTAGGAGGATATTATGGGCCTGTCATGGATGGCCTGGACCTGGCCAACCGCCGCGTTCTTCATCTTCATCGCCCTATGCATCACCGCAATGGGGCTTTGGGAATACTACCGGCCCGGTGGCGACCCGCGCCGTGGCATCTTCGCGCTTGATACCACCCGCGGCGACCGTCTGTTCATTTCCCTGCTCGGCAGCGCCTTCGTCTTCCTCGCCTGGTTGGGCCTTGTCGGTGCTCCCCTGTGGTGGCCGCTGATCATCGCGGTGGCGTGGGGCGGCTTTGTTTTTAGGTATGTGTGAAGAACGCCAGTCACAATACTCCGTTGTAAGTCGTCCGATACGCTTGCCGACTCCCTGGGGTCAAACCCAAGGATGTCAGTTGAGGAAACTCAAATGCGACCCGCAACAGTGC
>JAEKFU010000097.1 GCA_016522385.1 Pseudomonadota bacterium | reverse complement strand
CGCTATCGTGAACTGCCGGCAGTGGCAACCATCGAAGCGGCACGCAATGGCACTTCACCGCCTATCTGGCCAGGGCTTTCCAACAACCGATCCTGTTTCTGGGAGACCGGGGACGCACAGGCGACAGATGCTCTGTTTCGCAACGCCGCGCATGTGGTCAAGACCACCGTTGCCTACCCGCGCCGCATCGTCGCCTTTATGGAACCGCGATCGGCAGTGGCGCAGTTCGACGAGGCAGTCGGGCGTTATGTCATTGAAACCGGCTGCCAATCCGCCCATTCGATGCGGGACAATCTAGCGCTGGCACTCAATGTTGCGAACGCGCGCGTCCGCGTCATTGTTCCCGATACGGGCGGCGGGTTCGGTGCGCGCAACATCGTCTATCCGGAATTCGTTTGCGCTTTGTTCGCGGCTCGCGCGCTTGGGCGGCCGGTCAAATGGACGGCAGAGCGCTCGGAGAGTTTCGTTTCCGACGCCCAAGCCCGCAGCCAGCGCACTACGGCAGAAATGGCGCTTGATGCAAATGGTGCGTTTCTGGCCGTGCGTTACCGGGTCACCTGGTGCCATGGCGGGTATCTCACGCCGCGCTCAGTATTCGTCCTGCTTTCCGCAATGCCGCCGATGGTGTGCGGTCCCTATCGCATCACGGCGCAGCACTTCGCGTTCGAGGGCTTTTTCACCACGACAACGCCGATCGCCTCCTATCGCGGGGTCGGACGCTCCGAAGCAGGCTACGTGCTTGAACGCCTGATCGATGCGGCGGCACGCCAAACCGGGATCGACGCTACCGCCTTGCGCCGGCGCAATCTCATCGCGTCGGACGACATGCCGTTTGCGTCTGCCGCCGGCCTGAATTACGAGCGCGCATTCTTTGAGCACAATCTCGATGTCGCGCTCGACGCTGTGAACGCGCCCGGTTTTGAGCTACGCCGGACAGAAGCTGCAAAGAACGGTCAATGGCGTGGCCTGGCGGCGTCGCCCTACATCATAACGTCCGGCGGCGTACCCGACGAATTCGCAAATGTTGAGATCGAGAGCGACGGAAGCGTCATCGTACACGCCGGCACGCAGGATTTCGGCATGGGTCACAAAACCGCTTTCGCCCAGGTCGTCGCAGATCTGCTCGGCGTGGATCCAGCCACGGTGCATCTCGTCTACGGCGATACGGACAAGGTTGCCTATGGCCAGGGCGGCCACGGTTCGCGCTGCATGCGGATCGGCGGCAGCAGCATCGTCAAGGCCTGCGACGCCGTTGTCGCGCAGGCAGGCGAACTTGCCGCCGAGGCGCTTGAGGTGGCGCGCGGAGACCTCGCATTCAATGCTGGTATCTTCACCGTGCAGGGCACGGACCGCGGGATCGCGATCGCCGACATCGCCCGCGAAGCGAGCGACAGTGGCCGGGCGCTCGGGGCAAGCGAGACGTTTGTGGTTGACGGTCCGGGCTTTCCAAACGGCGCTCACGCGGTTGAAGTCGAGGTCGACCCGGAGACCGGCATGGTTTCACTCGTCAATGTGGTGACCGTTATTGATCCAGGCCGCATCATCAACCCGATGATCGTCGAGGGCCAGATGCATGGCGGCATTGTACAGGGCATCGGCGAGGCGATGCTTGAACATGTCGCGCATGATGGCGAAACTGCGCAATTGCTGAGCGGCAGCTTTCTCGATTACGCACTCCCGCGCGCCGATGATGTTCCCTACATCACAACGCGTCTCGAACCGCAGACAAGCGCTGCCAACCCGCTTGGCGTCAAGGGGGTCGGCGAAATGGGCAGCATGGTCATACAGGCCGTGGTGGTGAACGCGGTGCTAGACGCCGTGGCTCACATTGGCGTAAGTGAACTCGATATGCCGGTGACGCCACAACGCGTCTGGCAGGCGATCCGGAACGCTGCGACAACGAATTGACTTTGCAACGCCCAGAACTTGTCGCTTCGATGATCTGACACTTTCAATTGGGTCAATCTCGGTCCTGACACTCTACTGACACGAGAGTCCGGCGTTCATTCGGTACCGGACATTTTAACCGGCAGGCGGTCACGGACGATAATAGCGCAAATTCACCATAGGGCGTCAGCAAGCGGTCGTCGAATTTCGAATGTCGGTTGTCGGGTAAACAGCGGACTCCCTGCGAAATGGGCCTACACTTCCGCTTAGCGCCAGAAGGCGACATTCGCCTCGGCATCGAGATTGTCAGTCCGATTGGCAGAAAATCAGGTGGGAAAATTCGGCCGCAGTTGCATTCACCAACGCTTTTGCATCGACCAATGCGTCGCCATGTCCTCAATCTGTTGATCGTTCAATGCTTTCAATCGAGCTTTCATGTTCGACCAATCCTCCAAATGGTCCAGGGCACCTGATCGATACTCCTTCATACGCTTTATAAGGAAATTGACGGGCTGGCCGGCAAGCTTTGGCACATACTGATCAGGAACCGGGCTGGGACTGTTGCCGCTGTAACCGTGGCAATCGAGACAGTACCAGGATTTGATAAGCTTCTTTCCGTTGGCCGCATCGCCTGCTGCCCAAGCCGTAATCGATGTGCACACGAGGATCAGAATTGTCACACACGTCCGATACATGGCAGTCGCTCTCACCACGGCAAATTTCAGGTTCAAGCATACCACGGTGCGGACCTTGAGTCTTCCGGGGCAACCGCGAAGGAGTATCGATACAATTGGAATGTCGGTTATCAGAGCCGGAACGGAT
Organism: Pseudomonadota bacterium; assembly: GCA_016522385.1. GTDB lineage: Bacteria > Pseudomonadota > Alphaproteobacteria > Rhizobiales > Aestuariivirgaceae > JABDJG01. Next base: position 1,101 of record JAEKFU010000097.1, on the reverse strand, counting down.
TAGTTCAAAAGGAAGCCGATTCTTCGGCTACGTGCCATTAGCTGCCGTTGAGCAAGTCTTGGCAAAAGGTGATTGTTGACCCACATGCGACAATCATGGCAATCGAATGTGTGATCGAATTGAGCCCAAAGCGGACTCTTTCATCCTGTCCGCGGGCATTTGGATGCATATCTCTGTTTACTGATAGAACTGATTGAGAGCGACGCCTGTGCAAGCATACTTGTGCCATCCGCAGTAGAATTTGAGAAACAACTATGGCGCCGTCTGAGCCTATTAGTCCCGTCCAGCTAAGAGCGGCCATTTTTGCAGGCTGCATGGTCGCATTTCTAGGGTTCGGATTTGCGGCGACTTTTGGGGTCTTTCTCGCGCCGATGTCCGCAGAGCTTGGTTGGGGTCGGGAGACATTCTCTCTCTCAGTCGCCGTCCAGCTCTTGACCTGGGGGTTCGCCCAACCAATTGCCGGTGCCATTGCGGACCGCTATGGAACGGCTCGGGTTCTCGCTTTTGGAGCAATCTGTGCAGGCGTCGGTTTTGCACTGCGTGGCAGTGTAACTGACCCAACCCTATTCATACTAACCGGCATTCTGGTTGGTGCTGGCACCGGTGCTGCATCGTTTCCGATCGTGATTGGTGCGCTTGGCAAAATCGTTTCACCGGAACGCCGAAGTTTCATTCTGGGGCTTGGAACGGCGGCTGCGTCACTTGGGATGTTCGTCGCCGCCCCGTCTGCAATATCGATGATCGGTATCGTGGGGTGGCAGACTGCTCTCCTTGCAATCGGTTTCAGTTTTGCTCTTATCTTGCCATTCTTAATCTTCATCGGGCGCGTTTCATCGCCGACCGCTTCGGGGTCCAGCGCTAGAGATTTCGGCAATGCTGTCGGCGTCGCGTTTACAGATCGCAGCTATCTTTGCCTGTTCTTCGGCTTCTTCGTTTGCGGTTTCCATGTCGCGTTTATTCAAACCCACCTTCCCGCGTACGTGGTTGATGCGGGCCTTGCTGCTTGGGTTGGGGGATGGTCGCTCGCACTGATCGGGCTGTTTAACATTGCAGGCTCCTTCTTTTCCGGTTGGTCGGGCCAATTGTACTCAAAGAAAAATG
>JAEKFU010000393.1 GCA_016522385.1 Pseudomonadota bacterium | reverse complement strand
CCTTGGGGCGGCTCGCGCCTACTGATTCTCAACGCGCGCGTTTAACTGAATTCCTGCCTCGGCGATGAGTTCATGCAGCCTATGCGCGGGAACTCCGAGATTTGAGCCGCCATACTCAGGCAAGATTGCGGTATTGACTGCAACAACCTCGCCGCGTGAATTAAGGACGGGACCACCGCTGCCGCCACGTGTGGTTGCAGCATCATAAACCAGGAATTCGCTAGTCTCCTGCGCAACGATACCGAGGCTTGCGAGTGGCCTAATGAAACCATTTTTGGCAAGTCGCCTTGCAACGTCCCAGAAGCCGGTTTCCTTCGACCGCTGCAATTCTTCAACAAACGAACTACCGGAGCGGGCCAGCATGGAGCGGAGCCCGGTTGGATACCCCATCACAATCACTGCACCTCCTTGGGCAACGGAATTTGTAGCAATCGGCAGCGGCACAAGCGGCTTTTCACCGGAGCTCAGGCGGAGCAATGCCAGATCAGCTTCAGCAGAAGTTCTGACAAGCTCCACCGGCCTGGCTTCGGCCGAGCCCGGCGAATATGCGATCAACTTTATCATGAACGGTTCAAGACGGTTCTCCGAAGAGCCCGAAGTTGTGTCGTCAGACTTCCACGGAACGGCCAGATGTCGATTTGTCACCAAAACGGAACCGTCTGCGATGGCAAATCCGGTACCTGTGTAGGTCCGTTCTGCCGGCAAGCCTTTGCCATCGAGAGACAGCAACGGCGCGCCAGTTGGTCCGATAAGCGGCTTACCGTCGGGGCCCAGGACATGACGCATGATGCGTCCTGAAGAGGATTCTCGGTACCCATAGGCCCCCTGCAGAAACACTACTGACGATCCGGAGCTACCGATCACCGTCTCGGTTGCCGTTGATCGTTTCTCCAGTACGTCAAGCCGGTCAATGCTGGCGTTTAAATTGTGTGTTAGGGCATCTTTCAACTGCGCGAGATCCGATGGCGTTAACGCCTCTTGCCGCGTTCGCGCCAGGGTGCGGGCAAAATTTTCAATTTGACCCTGACTTGCCGTTAGCTCCATCTGCTGCATGACATTGATCTTGTATTGCTGGTAGGTGACAAATCCGAGCAGCATCAGGGTCAGCACGATGCCAGTTCGGAACAGCACTGTCGTTTCGCTCGTGATTCTACGCATGCCGTCGCTAACCGCTTTGGCCACCCGGCTGGGAAGTGGCTTGCGGCTGGAGCGAATGTAATCCCAGCAGTCATCGCAAATTTCAGTAAAGTACCTACGCGAATGGGCCGAACTGTCGATCAGCCGAAACCGCGACAACGGTCCCTTTTCACCGAACTCAATTATATCGTCATCGAAGAGTTCAGCGGATTGGACCCGGCGCCCGTTAATCCAGATCGGGCACACATTCAGGGCCTCCAGCCGATAGGTAGCGCCGGTCCGCACCAGGCGGGTGATCAGTTTTTCAGTTGTCTTAGCACTACGGCGTTGGGGCGTTCGACTGACAGTGAGAAGTCTGTCTGGACTGAGGCTGATATCCAGTTGATCGCTGAACAGGAGCGTTTCGAGCCCAATGGATGGTCCCGACAAATGCTCGAGGACTGCAATCGTCGGTTGAGTATTGCTTCCGGACTGCTTCTGTCTTGTTTCCACGGCTTCCACTTTCGGTTGATCGTGGACCGTAATCCGCACCTATACGGCTATGCCATATATCGAAACGGTGATCGAAAAATTCAAATCAAGAGTGCGCACCAATTGGTGACCGGCCATCGATTTCTCTAGATGAGATCAAGGCCAATTATGCCTTCTGGCACCAAACCGACGTCAATGGCCTGTTCGCCGACGTCTGCTCCCGCGCCAAGAGCGGACATCGAACCCCCCTCCCAAACCGACTGAATCGGCACATGCCGGACAAACCGTTTCTTGATCTGCGTTTTTCGTTGCCCTGCCCAAAGCCGGCATTCGGCATTCATTGTCCGGTTTCAATAGGATAACCCGCATTTTTCCAGGCTTGTGCTCCGCCTGCAATGAAATACACCTTCTGATATCCCCAGTTGGCAGCTTTGGCGGCTTCCCAGGCCCCGCTATAGCTGGCTTCGAAATACACGACAATTTCCTGATCCTTATCCGCGACGGCCATGAGTGCGTCTTCCAGAAATCTTGCATCGGGTCGGGCGAGCAGTCGGTAGGCAGTCAGATTGATAGCACCCGGTATGCGAGCCTTCTTCCAGTCATCGGGGCTACCCGCATCGATGAAGACCGCGCCCTGGTCATGTAAAGATTTCGCTGTTGGGATATCGATCTTGGTCGCGCCTTTCACTTCAAACCAGGTGTTGCCCGCACCCAGGACCGAATGAGTCGTCACTCTATATTGCCATGTTAGCGCGGGAACGCTGGTCAGTCCGGCACGAACGCGCTCCTGGGCTTGCTCTCCTCCGAAGCGCGGAAAGTCGATCTCGCCCCTAAACGGGCTATCGGTAAATGTGGCAGAGCTTGCGTCCTTCTTTTCCAAGGTTAGGTCATCTATGCCAAGTTTGGCCCTCACGTCGTTGGCAGCCTCAATTGCATTGTCGGCGTCCTTGATCCGCCCGAGATGGCCGTAGCTCGAGGCGAGATAGATTAGTGGCAGCTCGTTGTCGGGATTGCGTTTGATTGCCCGCTCGAAGGTCGCAGCGGACTCCTTGTAGCGTTCCATGCCGAACTGAGCGGCACCGAGCGTGATCAGATAGGTTGGTGGATGATATGGGTCGAGCCGCATGGCCGTGCGAATGGGTTCAATCGCCTCAGCCGGCCGTTCCGCCAGCATCAGGGCATTGGCAAGTCCAGCGTAAGCGGTGGCATCGTTACCGTCCAGGGCCACGGCTTCTTGTGCTTCTTTGACCGCGTCTGCGTGGAATCCAACCGAAGCGTAGATGCGAGATTGCAGCGCATAGGCGAGTGGCGTCGGTGACTCGAACGCCTTCTCGAGGTGTTCGTTGGCCAAATTCTCAGCGTCAAACGACGGCAACTTGATGTCGAACGCCCAATCGTTTTCATAGGCATCCCAATAAACCGTCGCCAATGCTGCATGAGCTTGAGCATAGTTCGGATCGAGCCGGACAGCTTCTTTCAGGAAGGGAAGTGCCTTTTTGAGGCCTGCCCGCGTCAGGAGTTTGTAGTGGGCCCAGCCGTGCAGGAAGGCATCATGGGCCGCAACGTTCTCCGTTTCATGCTGAGCCTGCCCGGCTTGTTCCTCTCCCGTCAGGCTGACGGCAAGCGCTGCGACGATCTGCTCGGTAACCTGATCCTGCAGTTTAAAAATGCTCTCCATTTTCCCGTCATAGCGCTCTGCCCAAAGGTGACCGCCCGTAGTCGCATCGATCAGCTGGGCATTGATCCGCACCTGGTCGCCGGCACGACGCACACTGCCTTCCAACACATAGCGCACGCCCAGTTCCTCGGCGACTTTGCCGATCTTCACCAGCCTGCCTTTGTAGGTGAAAGACGAGTTGCGGGCGATTACGAACAGGCTGGAGATTTTCGAAAGATCGGTGATCAGATCCTCAGTCATACCGTCGGCGAAGTAGTCCTGGTTTGAGTCTTCCGACATATTGTTGAAAGGCAGCACGGCAATCGATGGCTTGTCCGGCAGTGCAAATGCCATGCGCTCAATCGATGCTGGCTCCACTTTCGGCATCCATGGTTGCCACCACAACGTTGCGC
>JAEKFU010000388.1 GCA_016522385.1 Pseudomonadota bacterium | reverse complement strand
CCTACGTCCAGGGGTTCCGGCAATTTGAGACCAGCTACACTGGCGCGATGGCGTTCCTGGTCATCGTGTTGCTGTCGGCGGCGGTTATTTTCGCGCTTAAACGCATGGAGTTCGCCCGATGAGCGCGGCACAGGAAGCTCGCCGGCGCCTTGCGCAGCGCAGGACCAGGAAACTTGCGATACGCTATGCAGTGGCGAGTCTGCTGACCGTTCTGTTTCTGTTTCCGATTTATTGGCTGTTCATGATTTCCTTCAAGACGCCGGAAGAGATTTTTTCGTCACCGCCTGTGTGGTATCCGGCCAGCATCCAGTTCGACAACTTCGCCGTGCTGTTTCGTGACGGCGATGCGGTCACCGTGTGGAACAGCCTATTCGTTGCCGGGGTGAGCACCGTGCTGGCGATGTTCTTGGGTACGCTGTGTGCCTATAGCCTGGCACGTTTCCGGACCGGCGGCGACAACCTGGCTGTCTGGATCATATCGCAACGCATGATCCCGCCGATCGCCATAGTGTTCCCGTTGTTTCTGCTCTATGTCTGGCTTGGCTGGGTCGATACCTATCACGGCCTCATCATGCTCTACACGGCATTCAATCTGCCGTATGTCATCTGGATGATGCGCGGTTACATCGAGGATGTTCCCTCCGAGTTGGAAGAGAGCGCCCTTGTAGACGGTTGCACGCGCTGGCAGGTTCTCGTCCGAGTGATCTTCCCGATGGTGCGGACCGGTCTTTTTGCCACCGCTGTGTTCACGTTCGTGTTTGCCTGGAACGACTTCATCTTCGCGCTGGTCATGACCCGAAGCGAAGTCACGACCTATCCGGTCCAAGTTACCCACTATTTCGGGGCCCAGTCCAACTTCTGGGCAAAGATTGCGGCGATGAGTGTGCTCGGCGCAGCGCCGGTTTTCGTCGCAGTCGCGTTCCTGCAACGCTATCTGGTGCGCGGCATCTCTATGGGAGCAGTCAAAGGCTAAAGGGCCAGTTGAGATGCAAGTTGTGGTTTTGGTTTGACAGGATTGGAACAGGCAATTCGGGTGCGATGAGGAAGGGCATGCTGGAATATTCGACGAGGAATACTCCTGAAGATGGGCCAATCCTGTCAACTTGCGCAGGGACGAAAACCACTTCGCCTCTGGACGTCACTTTGAGCGGCTTGAAGGGGTTGACCCTGCTACGCCGCTCACAGCTGGTCAGATCCAAAAGGATGGGCCGCCCCAGCACCTCAACGCTTACTGACAACAGGCCCTAAATGGCTCGACTCAAAATCAGCGGACTGAAGAAATCCTACGGCAAGGTTCCAGCCGTGCGCGGTGTCGATCTTGATATCTCCGAAGGCGAATTCACCGTGCTGGTTGGGCCTTCAGGTTGTGGCAAGTCAACGCTGCTGCGCACCATTGCCGGCCTTGAAGAAGCCGACGACGGCAGCATAGAGATCGATGGCGAACTGGTGAACGATGTGCGGCCGCGCGATCGCAATGTGGCTATGGTATTTCAGAATTACGCGCTCTATCCGTACATGAACGTGTTCGAGAACATTGCTTTTGGGCTCAGAGCCCGCAAGGCACCGAAAAACCAAGTCAAGGACCAGGTGCAGCGCGCCGCCGAGATGTTGGGCATTACCTCATTACTTGAGCGCCTGCCGCGGGAACTGTCCGGCGGGCAGCGCCAACGCGTCGCCATCGGCAGGGCTATCGTCCGCGAGGCCCGCCTGTTCCTGTTCGACGAACCGCTGTCTAATCTTGATGCCCAGCTCCGCGACGAGATGCGTAGCGAAATCAAGCGGCTCCACCAGGACATTGGCAAGACCATGGTCTATGTGACCCATGACCAGATCGAGGCTATGACGCTGGCCGACCGCATCGTTCTCATGAAGGATGGGCTGATCGAGCAGCAAGGCATGCCCTTGGAGCTATTCGAGCGTCCTGCCACCCGGTTCGTGGCTGGGTTCCTAGGTTCTCCGGCTATGAACTTCATCCCGGCAACCTTGAAGCGCAAGGGAACAGGGATCGCTATGGTGTTTGATGATGGTGCCGCGCTGGCCTTGCCGGCGTCTCGCAAGGCATCTCTGTCCGGCTCTGTCGGTCGTGCAGTCCTGTTCGGCGTCCGGCCGGAGCATATCGAACGGTCGCGAAAGGGTTCCGCACGACCGGGCCAGGCGCGGCTAAAGGTCACCATCGACCTGGTGCAGCCGACCGGGCCTCGCACATACGGCACGTTCCTGCTGGGTGGAGTGGAGACGGTGGCCGAGCTCGAAGTCCATGACGTGGAGCGGCCGGGCGAAAGCCTGGCGCTGCTTTTCGACATGAACCGCATCGTGATTATTGACCCCGAGACGGAACTGGTGATCTCGCACTCGGGAACTTGAACGTTAAGGAGGCACGCTATGACTACAAAACCAAGCCGGGCCGTGAAGCTGTTCGGTACCGACGAGCCGCCGGCGGAGACCCGCGTGCTGACGGCCGGTCCACTGACCGCTGAACTCGATGCCGGCAATCTGCGCTACATCTGTTACGAAGAACAGGAAGCCATCCGTGCCATCTCCTATGTTGTGCGCGATCAGTTCTGGGGCACCTTCAATCCGATGATCGAGGATTTCCAGGTCGATGAGACAAGTGACGGCTTTACGGTCACATACACTGCGACCTGCCGGGACGAGGACAAGGCGTTCCGGTACAATTCCAAACTCACCGGTGCATCGAATGGTGATTTGCGCTTCGAGGCGGATGGTAAGGCGGATGGCGATTTTCTCACCAACCGGACCGGCTTTGTGGTGCTGCATCCTGTCGAAGGGCTGAGCGGTCATCCGGTAACCGTAGAGGACGTGGAGGGTGCAATCTCCGAGACCGTGTTTCCCGATCAGATCGATCCGAAACAACCGATCATGAATATTCGCGCGCTGAGCCATCAAGTCGCGCCCGGGATCCGGGTTACCTGCACCATGAACGGCGACACGTTCGAGATGGAGGACCAGCGCAACTGGACCGATGCTTCTTACAAGACCTATGTACGCCCGCTCGGCCTGCCGCACCCCTTCACCATCACAGACTGCGAAACGATCAGCCAGTCGGTGACATTGGCATTTGAACGTCAGGCTTCTGCAGCCGCCACAAAGCCCACATTTGAACGATTGTCTGTCGCCGTTGGCACGACCGATGGGCGCATTCCGGATTTCGGCATGGCCCTGGAGGCACGGCATGCTTCGGTGGCTTTGGAGCACGCCGATCAACTAGATCCGCTCCATCCGAAGTTCCTCAGTTGTTATTACGATGCCCGCTTGCCGGACGGCGCGAGTGCGATGCAGGGTTTCAAAGCACTGGGTGATCGCTTGGGAGTCGATCTGGCGCTGGAAGTGGTTGTGCCGGGTGAGGCTCCCGCAATTGAGGATCTCAGCGCCGTTGCGAAATTGGCCAAGGACGCCGATCTGGAATTCTCCACAGTGGCAGTCACGCCGGCCGGTGATCTGGCCTTCATCGCGCCGGGCACGTTTTTCCCTGACACTCGGCCGTTTGATGAACTGTATGATGCCGCGCGCGCCCAGTTTCCAGATGCGAGGATTGGCGGCGGCAACTTCGTCTACTTTACAGAGTTGAACCGCAAGCCACCGCCATTTGGAAAGCTTGACTTCGTAACACATGGGACCAGCGCCTTGGTTCACGCGGCCGATGACCGCTCGGTGACGGAAACCGTCGAGTGCCTGCCGTTCATCATCAGTTCGGCGCGTGCACTATTCGGAGATCGGCACTATCGAATATCACCGGCGGGGATCGGTTCGCGAACCAGTCCATTCGGTAACGAACCACCGGCCAATCCGGATGCCAAACGCGTGACGATGACCCGTGCCGATCCGCGCCAGCGCGGCCTGCTCGGGTCGGCATGGCATCTGGGCTACGGTGCCCGGGTGGCCGAAGGTGGTGTCGACAGTGTGGTAATTGGTGCACCGATTGGCGAGTTCGGCCTGGTTCATGCCCATATGGACTATGCTCAGCCCTGGTACGACGAGGCCGGTGGGCTGTATCCGGCGTACCACGTGATGCGCGCGCTTTACGATGCTTCCGGCGCTCCACGTCTCTCCACGACGGTCTCTCAGCCACACAAGTGTCTTGCACTAGCCTTTCGCGGTGACGGTGAAACAGAGCTTTGGCTGGCCAACCTGACCGGCGAAACCCTGTCCATAGAGGTGAGCGGGCTCGATGTGAGTGCCGGCCGTATCGCCCGGCTCGATGAGGATAGTTTCGAGTGTTGTGCCGCTGACCCTGACGGACTTGACACGACCGAAGCTGCGCTGGCCGCGGGTGCCGTGACGCTTGGCGCCTATGCAACCGTGCGCATCCGAACCTGAACCGGCGATGCCCTGGACAAACGAGGAGATAACAGATGACTGAAACACCGCTTAAGGACATGGCGCGCCATCGCAAACTCAAGGCCGGCCATTTTGTCTTTGAATTTGATACGCCGGGGATCGGCCATATTCTGAAATCAGCCGGTTGCGACTTCACGATCTTTGACACCGAACATAGCGGTTTTGGTATCGAAACCACCAAGCGGGTGCTGCGCTATATGCAAGCGGCCGAACTGCCAACGGTGGTGCGGGTGCCGTCAAGGGATTACAAGGATATAGCCCGGGCCTGTGATGCTGGCGCCGAGGGCATCATGCTGCCCATGGTGTCGACCCCGGATGAAGCTGAGGCTATCGTCCAGTCGATGAAATATGTGCCGCGCGGCGGTCGAGGCGTGATCGTGCGCTGTGCCTATGACCGCTTCACAGCCGGGCCGACCGTGGAGAAACTCGCGCATCAGAACGAGCGCACCACGCTGTTCGCCCAGATCGAGACCGCCGATGGCGTCCGCAATGCTGACGCGATTGCCGCAATCGATGGCGTCGACTGTCTTTGGGTGGGCCACTTCGATCTGTCATGCTCGCTCGGGATCCCGGCCGAATTCGACCATCCGGATTTTCTAGCGGCGATCGAACAGGTGCTGGCGGCTTGCGACAAGCATGGCAAGTCGGCGGGCCGCCTAGTGCCTGACATAGACACCGGCATCGAACTCTTTAGACAGGGGTTCGACTTCATTGCCTACAACACTGATGCCTGGGCACTCGGCGATGCGGTGGCGGCGGGCTTGAGCGCAATTCGCGAGGGCACAAAATAGGAGGCCGTGATCATGACCAAATTCCGTGTGGCGCTTAGCGGCGACTTCTTCGACTCGGCCGGCGAACCGGTCTTTCCCGAATTCAACTTAACGCCGCTGCGAGAGCAAAGTGGTGTAGAGCTGGTAACCCTGGAGCGTGGTGCCGAAGTGAGTGCCGAACAAATTGCAGATATCGACGCTCTGATCCTGCTCGCTCCCAAGGTGACCGCAGAGACGCTAAAGGGCGGCAATCGGCTGTCGGTCGTGGCGCGTTTCGGCGTCGGCTACGACAATGTCGACGTCGAAGCCTGCAGTGACCATGCAGTGGCCGTGGTGATCACACCGGACGGCGTGCGCCGGCCAGTGGCTGTTTCGATCCTCACCTTGATGTTTGCCCTAACCGGCAAACTGATTGTCAAGGATCAACTGGCGCGGCGCGGACCGGCGGGTTGGGCAGAGAAGACCAACCACAACGGCGTTGGGCTGGTCGGACTGACACTCGGCTCGATCGGCATCGGCAATATCGGCGCCGAGATGTTCCGTCTGGCCAAACCGCTCGACATGCTTTTCATCGCTCATGACCCTTATGTCGATAGAGTGCGTGCCATGGAGCTCGGCGTTGAGCTGGTTGATCTCGAAACACTGTTCGCCCGTGCCGACATCCTGGCGGTCAACTGCCCACTGAACGATGCGACTCATCATCTGGTCAACGCGGACCGACTGGCGCTGATGAAGCCAACGGCCTATCTCATCAACACGGCACGCGGACCGATCGTCGATCAGGCAGCCCTCACCGCGGAGCTGCAGGCCGGCGGTATCGCCGGTGCCGGGCTCGATGTCCTCGAGCAGGAACCGCCCGATCCCGATGATCCGATTCTTGGCCTCAATAATACGATCATCACGCCGCACGCCTTGTGCTGGACCGACCAGATCTTCGAAGGCAACGGCGCCGCCGACATACGCGCCGTGCTCGACGTCATGTCCGGGCAGGTGCCGCACGGTATCGTGAATGCCAGCATCGTGGAAAATGCAGACTGGAAAGACCGCCTTGCGGGATATGCCGCGAGCCACGGGCCTGATCGTCCCTGATCAGAACCCGCGCTTATGACCGCTGCGGCGCAATGAAGGTCAAGTTGGACAGACTTGGTCACAAGATTGAGGTGATCACCGGTGCATTGAACCGGATAGTCCGGGAAAGCGCGCTGCTGTTTGTACGTGAATATGCTGTGCTCGGGCATCAACAGTTGTCACAGCGCGAGCGTTGCAAGTAATACAGAAATCTCTAAGCTTGTTCAGCGATTAGAATCGCCTTCCATCGTTGAATTGTCGACAGATCACCGAACGAGTTGAAGTTAAGCCAATATGAGACTGTACCTAAAGATCTGCTTTTTGGGGGTCATGTTCCTTCACGTGGTGTTGGCCAAGTGGACAGTGTTCATCCCGGTCAGAACGATGGCCTTGTTCGTCTTTCTCGGGGTGTTGTTCCTTGTTTACAACAGGCAGGTCATTGATTTTGTTAGGCGTCATCCGCAGATTTTCTTGGTCTTTGCGGCCATGGCTTTCATCGGGGGATCTCTGGCTGTCTTGAACGGTGAGCAGCTGTATACTTTGGCGGAGTTTTTCCTGAGAAATTCCATTCAACCATTGCTGATCCTTTTGTGCACCTACCTGGCAGCACGGACACTTGGTTTGGCATTTACAACGAACGTCATCCTGGCGTTTACCGCTGCCAGTGCCCTGATAGCGATATTTCAGTTCGTCGGGATTGACTGGGCTTGGGATTTGCGGCGGTTCCTTGGAACAATTTATGGTGACGCGGAAGACGAAGCAGCGGGCCTGAGAGCACAATTGAGACCTTTGGGCCTAGCCCTCTCTCCAATCAATTTCTCTTACCAGCTGGTTAGTGGATATTTGGTGGCACTTTTGCTTTATCGGCACGGATTATTGGAACCGCGAATGTATGTGATATTTACGCTTATTGCGTTCTCTGGCGCTGCCGCAAATGGCACACGGTCCCTCGTCGCTGGGATACTGTTCAGTGAGTGCTTTCAGCTGATTTTGCGCGCTCAACTGAAATCTCTGTTTTGGTTGACCGGACTAGCTCTATTGGGAGCAGTTGGTTTCTATTATCTTGAGATGGTCGGCTCCCGCGTGACTTCAGTGGACGATGCATCGGCAGTTGGCCGACTCGTGTTGATGCAGTTTGGCCTAAAACTGTTTCTCAACAATCCTTTTGGTTATGGCTGGGGCGTGACTCCTGGTGAATATGCCTGGTTGTTCTGGGAAGAATTGTCTCATCTGCCGAGAGCTGAGGTCACTCACAGGCTTGGCATCCACAATGGTTTCATAAACTTTCTGCTCACATACGGGCTTCTCGGAGTGTGTATCATCGCATTCGTTGCGGCCATGAATTCGCGCGTGACCGTTGCGTTTGTTATGGTTTTCCCCGCCTATCTTATCAACAGTGCGCTCCACAACGCAGGCGTCTTTATCGGCGACATGTACTTCTGGTTTGCGTTTGCGATATTTTTGTATTTGCGCGAATACCAAGACGACACACTTGTCGACAGCGATCGGCCACCGCGAGCGACAGCGTTTGCCACTGATGGTCCACAATAAAATGCGTTTGTTGCACAGTTTCGAGTGTTCGACAGGGACCTTGTTGCTAATAGGCCGAACTCACTGAGTTTCGCTTAGGATCGCGTCCGACCAAATTACCAAAAAATACCATCTCCTTTCGATGTACGTCTGTCCTGATTTGAGTGCCGGATCTCGCAGTTGGTTAGCCGGTGGGGTACTTAACATCTTCGCGGAGACCGGTTTGCAATGGTGTCGTGTTCGATCTGGCAAACACCTGAGGGAATCACAGCCGAGCAAACAGGGTAATTGGTAACTATATTCTGTTTCTTTCAATCGATAGCACCTATGGCGCTAGAGGTTTTGATTTACAGCCAGTTAGGGGATTGTTAAAGTTTCCGCTGCGACAGATAATACGTGAAAAAGACCCTCAGAGGGACGGCATCGAGTAATTACAGAATATTGAAGTGGTCCGTGCAACAAGTGGGTGCTCGTAAGTCGAAAGGTGAGTTGTGCATTATGGATGTTCGACAGATGTCACGCAAAATGGCGCGTGACAAAATCAAGCTAGTTGCAGTTAAAAAGCCTAACAGCCTTAACTCTAATTTGAATTTTTTCGGGATAAAGCGATGCGTCCACATCGTGCTGGCTAGTTTACTTGTGGTCAGTTTTGCTCCGATCATATTGCTCGTTTGGCTCGGTGTTACTGGCTGGGCACAGGTAAGTGGAGCTGTTGACCTCACACCAAAAGAACACTCTGATTTGGAAACTTGGTACGCCCGTCATGCCAGCCCGCGGCTCAATATTCAGGTTTTGTTTAACAGCGTAAAAATGATCTTCCAGCGTGACGAAATATGCCGCGGTGCCATCGCTGTGGACATGCAGAGGCTCGCAGTTGGGAACACTGGAACCGCTCGAGGCTGAAAACGCCATGCCAGATATTATGGTCATAGGAGCACGAGGCATTCCCGATGTGGAGGGGGGTGCAGAAAAGCATGCCGAGAACATATTCCCGCTTTTGGCCCAACTTGGATACTCAGTCGAGATTGTTGGGATCAACCAGTATATCAGCCGAAAGGACTATAAGGGGGTGGCCCTGACCGGGCTGCCTACTTTGAGGCTGATGAGGCAGGATAAGGTCATTTACAACTTCCTAGCCTTGCTCCATGCACTCATCAAACGGCCAAAACTGGTGCATTTGCAGAGCATCACATCAGGTCCATTTCTGATCTTTTACAAGCTGTTCGGAATCCGTGTCGTCCTGCGATACGGTTCTTCGGACATCGAATATGACAAGTGGGGGACCGTCGCTCGATCGATCTTTCGCTTTTGTGAATATCAACTGCGTTTTGCCGATCGCGTAATTGCGGTCTCTGAAAAGTTCAAGAAGGACCTACAAACCCGTGCGCAAGTGCAACGTGTGGATGTCGTGCCCAACGGTGTCGACACGGTCGAGCTGACCGCAGAATCGCAACATTTTTGGGCAGGGCTCAATCTTGAAAAGAACAAGTATGTCCTTACTGTCGGTAGATTGACCGCTGATAAGAATTTTGAAACGCTCATTCGAGCAGTTGAATTGCTGGCTGACGACAAGATCAAGCTGGTGATTGCAGGCGGCCCGGCGGAGAAAGGCTACAGCGAGCGCTTGCGGAGTTTGAGCAGCGAGCGCGTTATCTTTACGGGCCGCGTTGACCGTTCGTTGTTGCCCGCTCTTTACGCTAACTGCGCTGCCTACGTGAATTGTTCTCGCCATGAGGGACAATCCAACGCGGTACTTGAGGCGATCTCGTGCCGTTGTCCCCTTATTGCCAGCGATATTCCGGCCAATATTGAGATGCCACTTAAGGCTCAAAGTTATTTTCCAGTAGGCGATGCCAAAGCGCTGGCGCTGAAACTGCACAAGGCGCTGAACCAGCCGAGCGAGTTCGTCGCCGATACTGAGGACTTTTGGGACTGGCCGTCGGTCGCGGCACGAACGGACGAGATCTATAGCATCATTCTTGCGAAACGGAGTTCGCGGTCCTGGGGTTGGCTGAAGCCAATCGACGGCGGGTCAAGTCGAAAAAATCGATAACAATGGGGCAGGGTACCGTGATGCTGCACTCGTTCGGCGAATCAAGTGCTCAGTATACGTCGACGACTACGCGTGTCCTTAGTTCAGTCCCGGCGCTCCTCTCAAGCTTAAAGGAACAGTGGATCAGTGAAGATACTGACCTTCGACATTGAAGAGTGGTTTCACATTCTTGATAATGAGACGACAAGCAATCCGTCAAGTTGGTCGCAGTTTGAACGTCGGCTTGAACAGAATATGGCGCTGATTTTTCAATTGCTCGAAGAACGTCGCCAGAAAGCGACTTTCTTTTGCCTCGGATGGGTGGCTCGGGAATTTCCACACGTTGTTCGCCAAATTGTTGATCTCGGACACGATATTGCAAGTCATTCCGACCTGCATCAGCTGGCATATGATCAAGACCCAGCAGAATTTCGATCCGACCTCAGGACGTCGATAAACAGCCTGAGTGATGCTACAGGTGTCCAAGTCCGCGCATACCGCGCGCCAGGTTTTTCGCTCAGAAAAGAGAATACTTGGGTATTTGACATTCTGGTCGAAGAAGGCATTGAAATTGATTGCTCCATATTCCCGGCAAGACGGGCGCACGGCGGATTTTCCGGATTCGACAGCGTGCGACCCTGCGTTGTGAATTGCCCTGCAGGGCAAATACACGAGTTTCCAATAAACACCATTGGCATTTTTGGAAGGCCTTTTGTGTTTAGTGGTGGCGGATATTTTCGGTTACTGCCGTACCAGTTGGTTCGTTCGTATTTTGAAAAGAACGATTATGTCATGACCTATTTCCACCCTCGAGACTTTGACCCAAACCAACCGGTCATTGATGACCTCTCCGCCATTCGCCGGTTCAAGTCCTATTACGGTTTGAAGCACACAGAACGAAAGCTTGGCCGAATTATCGACGAGTTCGCCTTTGAAAGCTTGTTAGGCGCTTACAACAGAATCGATTGGACCACTGCTCCCGTTGTTGAAGTTTGAAGAGATTTTGAGAGTTTGGCGCCTTGATCGGCAACAATCTGGGCGGCATGGTGGAGGCAGAAGAAGTGTTATTGACGCATAGCTCGCGCATCAGGAATTGGCGCACCCGCATTGACGCCATTGATCCCAGTACACGTGTCATAGTGGCTGGTCTGCACATCAACGGTGCGGCCCTATTGAAAAATCTGTCGCAAAAAGGCTATGCGGTCTGCGCCTTCACACATGATCCGCAGTCACCTGGTCTTTGGTCTAGGCACGGTGTCAAGTTCCTATGTCCTGATCCACACAGTGAAACTGAGGACTGGGTGCAAATGATGAAGCAGATCGCTAGTCGGTGTGAACAGAAGCCGGTCATTCTGCCGCTTTCAGATCACTACGTCATTGCACTCGATCGAGTGGCCGACGAGCTTCGTGACCATGTC
>JAEKFU010000371.1 GCA_016522385.1 Pseudomonadota bacterium | reverse complement strand
CATCAAATGGTTCCACATGAGAAAGAAACGCTCTAATTCCGGCAAGCCGAGTCGTATTCTGAGATTGGGTTCCAGCAACATCCGCTCGATGGCCTGCATTGCCGCATAGCAGACGAGTCAGCGCCGTGAGCAACACCAACAACGGTGTTGCAACAATCCGGCCCCTGCCCAATGTCGTGGCATCAGTCCGCGAAGGGATCCTTCATCAGGATGGTGTCATCGCGCTCGGGTGACGTCGACAAAAGCGCGACCGGACATTCGATCAATTCTTCGACATGGCGCACATACTTCACCGCCTGCGCCGGCAGATCGTTCCATGAGCGGGCACCGGCCGTTGTCTCCTGCCAACCTTCAAAGCTTTCATAGACTGGTTTGATCCGGGCCTGTGCGCTTTGCCCGGCTGGCAGCCGGTCGATGCGCTCGCCATCCAGCTCATAGCTAACACAGACATTGATCTCATCGAACCCGTCAAGCACGTCGAGCTTGGTCAGCGCCACGCCATTGATGCCAGCCGTCTTGATCGTCTGGCGCACCATGACTGCATCGAACCAACCACAGCGTCGCTTGCGGCCGGTCACCGTACCGAACTCATTGCCGCGTTCACCGATCCGCTCGCCTGTTGCGTCATGCAGCTCACTGGGAAACGGCCCAGCCCCGACCCGTGTCGTGTAAGCCTTGGCAATGCCCAGTACATAGTTGAGCGCGGAAGGACCAACACCCGATCCGCTGGCCGCTTGAGCAGCAATTGTGTTGGAGGAGGTCACGAACGGATAGGTGCCATGGTCGATGTCCAACATGATACCTTGTGCGCCTTCAAACAGAATGCGGCTGCCGTCGCGTCGATGCCCGTCGAGCAGGTGCCACACGGTGTCCATATAGGGCAGAAATTTCGGCCCGACATCGGCCAGCTGCGCGCAAAGCTCTTCAGTCGATACACTATCAACCCCCAGGCCACGCCGCAGGGCATTGTGGTGTGCGAGTAAGCGGTCAACCTTGCCCCCGAGCGTGTCCAGGTTCTTCAGATCACAAACTCGGATAGCGCGCCGGCCGACCTTGTCTTCATAGGCCGGACCAATGCCGCGGCCGGTCGTGCCAATCTTGCCTTTGCCGGCCGCAGCTTCGCGAATTCCATCAAGTTCACGGTGCAAAGGAAGGATCAGTGCGGCATTTTCTGCAATTCGCAGGTTATCACGCGACACAGAAACGCCCTGCGCTTGCAGTTTTTCGATCTCTTCACTTAACGCCCAGGGGTCGATCACGACACCATTGCCAATGACCGACAACTTGCCCGGCCGGACGATACCGGACGGCAACAGCGAAAGCTTGTAGACCTCACCATCAATTACCAGCGTGTGACCGGCATTGTGCCCGCCCTGGAACCTAACCACCACATCGGCCCGTTCAGACAGCCAGTCGACAATCTTGCCCTTGCCCTCATCGCCCCACTGGGCGCCGACCACGACTACATTCGCCATCTTCCCAACCCCTTTTCAGGCAAGCGAAACGGCCCCGGGGCACATCCTGCCGGGGCCGTTGAGTGTTGTTACACGAACCAACACGGATTCCCAAGACGAAACACGCTGGAGCGTGAATTGCCACCACACCTTACCGCGTTGGGACGGGTGTGTCTCCGCGGTAATCATAGAAGCCGCGATTTGTTTTACGACCCAGCCAGCCGGCCTCGACATATTTCACCAGTAGTGGGCACGGGCGGTACTTGGTGTCCGCGAGCCCCTCATAGAGCACTTGCATGACGGACAAACAGGTATCCAAACCGATGAAATCAGCAAGCTCAAGCGGCCCCATTGGATGGCGGGCACCCAGACGCATGGCCGTATCGATGGCCTCAACCGATCCCACTCCCTCATAAAGCGTGTAGACCGCCTCGTTGATCATTGGCAACAGGATGCGGTTGACGATGAACGCCGGGAAGTCTTCGGCAACGGCGACGGTCTTGTCCAATGTTTTGACGAAATCGCGCACGGTATTGAACGTTTCGTCTTCAGTGGCAATGCCACGGATAAGCTCGACCAGTTCCATCACCGGCACGGGGTTCATGAAGTGGATACCCATGAACCGCTCCGGTCGATCGGTCGATGCCGCCAATCGTGTAATCGATATCGACGATGAGTTACTACCGACAATGGTGTCAGGACCCAGGGTCGGGCACAACTCGGCGAAGATCTTGCGCTTGAGCTCCTCGTCTTCCGTCGCACTTTCAATAACCAAGTCGTAATCTGCAAATCCGTCGAGCTTTTCAACCGACGTCACCCGCGCAAGGGCCGCGCTGCGCTGATCTTCGGTGATCCGTCCCGACTTGCACTGCCTGGCCAGATTGCCGTTTATCGTTGCCAGCCCTTCCTCGATCCGTTCTTTGGATAGATCGTTCAAGCCGACGTCATAGCCGGCCAAGGCACATGTATGAGCAATGCCATTGCCCATCTGGCCAGCGCCGATGACACCTATTTTGCGGATCGTCATACTATTCCCGTCACCAAACACAAATTGGGGCCGCGAGCCTATATCGGCTGGCGTCCCCGAACAAGTTTATTTCGCAAGTGCGATAAGGGGTCTTTCGCAGATCGGCAGGACTTCGCTCCAAAGCGTCAAGTTCCGGCTTTATCCAGTTCGGCTTCCAATTCCGGTACGGCCTGGAACAGATCCGCCACCAGACCATAATCGGCAACCTGGAAGATTGGAGCTTCCTCGTCTTTATTGATTGCGACGATCACCTTGGAATCTTTCATGCCGGCCAGATGTTGAATGGCACCTGAGATCCCCACAGCAATGTACAAATCCGGCGCTACCACCTTACCGGTCTGGCCAACCTGATAGTCGTTGGGCACAAATCCAGCATCTACCGCTGCACGCGAGGCACCGACTGCTGCATTGAGTTTGTCGGCAATCTTTTCCAGCATTGCAAAATTCTCGCCGTTCTGCATACCACGGCCACCCGAGATTATAATGTCGGCGGAAGTCAGCTCCGGCCGGTCCGACTTCGACAGATTCTCTCCAACATAGGACGACAAGCCCGGATCAACCGGCGCGTCGATCTTCTCTATCGCTGCGGAGCCGCCTTCTCCAGCTGCATCGAAGCCGGCAGTGCGCACCGTGATGACCTTCTTGGCATCGCCTGACTGGACGATCTGGATGGCGTTTCCAGCGTAGATCGGTCGCTCAAACGTATCGGCGGATTTCACCGCGGTGATATCGGAAATCTGCATGACATCAAGCAGTGCTGCGATGCGCGGCGAGTAGTTCTTGCCATTGGTTGTTGCCGGCGACACAACGGCGTCGTAGTCCGCCATCAAAGACACGACAAGATCGCCCATCGGTTCCGCCAGCGGACGTTCAAAGACCTCCGCATCGCAGTGCAGCACTTTGGCAACACCATCAAGCTTGGCGGCATGCGCCGCTGCAGCGTCGGATCCCTTGCCGGCGACCAGCACGTGTACGTCACCGCCAATCTGGGCCGCAGCCGTCAATGCTTTGTGGGTTGCATCCTTGACTTCGGTATTGTCATGTTCGGCAATCAACAGCACAGCCATGATCAAATAACTCCTGCTTCGTTTCTCAGCTTGTCGACCAGTTCGCTCACTGATCCGACAATCTTGCCCGCCTCACGCTTGGGCGGTTCTTCGGTGTTGAGAACCTTCAGGCGCGGGGTGACATCGACGCCAAGCTCGGCTGGCGTCTTTTCATCAAGCGGCTTCTTCTTGGCCTTCATGATGTTCGGCAGGGACGCGTAACGCGGCTCGTTGAGGCGGAGATCTGTGGTGGCAATCAGCGGTAATTTAACTCTAATGGTCTGGAGACCACCGTCGATTTCACGTGTAACCTCCGCTTCGCTGCCGCTGATCGCAATCTTGGAGGCGAAAGTCGCCTGCGCCCAACCGAGCAAGGCAGCCAGCATCTGGCCGGTCTGGTTGCAATCATCATCGATTGCTTGCTTGCCGAGAATCACCAACTCTGGTTTTTCCTCATCAATCACGGCCTTGAGTATCTTGGCCACGCCAAGCGGCTCGACATATTCGTCATGCTTGACCAGGATGCCGCGGTCTGCGCCCATGGCCAGTGCCGTGCGGATCGTCTCCTGCGCCTGCTGCGGACCAACCGATACCGCGACGATCTCACTGGCCGTGCCGGCTTCACGCAACCGGATGGCTTCTTCAACGCCGATCTCGTCAAACGGATTCATCGACATCTTGACGTTGGCCAGCTCAACACCGGAGCCATCGGCCTTGACGCGGATCTTGACATTGTAGTCCACGACCCGCTTGACAGCGACGAGTACCTTCATCTGTTTCAGAACTCTCTGTTAGTGGTTGTACGAGCTTGGGCCCAAGATGCAACTCATCGCCCTCGGCAACGTGCGCGGGACCCTAGTTTCGCGAACAAGCCGAGTCAATCATGGTCCCGACACATCCGGTCCAATTGCGACTCTCCGTCACGTCGCGCGATTCGCCGCTATCGGCCCGCAAATCGGGCCTTAAACAGCTTCAACATGCTAACCGTAATGATCAATCCGGCAGCGAAGCCACCAATATGGGCCCACCATGCAACGACCGTGTTGCCTTCC
The DNA here is from genome assembly GCA_016522385.1 of Pseudomonadota bacterium. Lineage (GTDB taxonomy): Bacteria > Pseudomonadota > Alphaproteobacteria > Rhizobiales > Aestuariivirgaceae > JABDJG01. Next base: position 3,038 of record JAEKFU010000371.1, on the reverse strand, counting down.
TGGGCGACAAACAGGCTGAAAACCTGAAACGCGAACCACCCGACAAGCGCCCAAAGGGCCGATATCCGCAATGGTAGCTTCATGAACAACAATACCCAGACACGTGCCCGTGGGAACAATACCAGATAGGCCGCCAGAATACCGGAAACGGCACCCGATGCACCGACCAGCGGTGCCTGGGAATGTGGCACGGCATAGATGTGCGTAAGCGCAGCAACAACGCCGCAGATCAGGTAGAACAACAGGAAACCACCGTGGCCAAACGTATCTTCGACATTATCGGCAAAAACAATCAGGAACAGCATATTGGCGATGATATGCAACCACCCGGCATGCATGAACATGTAGGTCAACAACGTCGCGGGCTCCGGCACCACCTGAAGCGCCGGATCAAGTTTGGCGTGATCCAGAATTAGGGCTGGAATGGCACCAAACGATGTGGCAATCGACACCTCACCCTGACCGCCAACCAGCACATGCGTGTAGATGAAGATGACAAGATTGATTACCAAGATCAGTCCGGTGACAAACTGAAACCGGATCAGTCGTAACGGCGTGTTGTCATGGATAGGAATGAACATGGACGCATCACTCGTCCCGCTTCGTCTTACCTGGCTGCCACAAAACGTCGCCATCATACCTGGCGTTGACCCACCGGCTGGCGACAAACAAAAAGTCCGACAACCGGTTGATGTAGCGCAACGCCACATCAGATACCGGCTCTTTCTCCATCTGCGCCAGTGCCGTCATCTCGCGCTCGGCGCGCCGGCACACGGTGCGGCACACATGCAGATGAGCGGCCGCCGGATGGCCACCCGGTAGAACGAATGAGCGTAGCGGCAACAGCTCGTCATTCAACTGATCGATTTCGCGCTCCAGTCGCTCTACTTGTCCCTCGTTGATCCGCAAAGGCTCATAGCCACGGTCCTCACCATCTTCGGGCACGCAAAGATCGGCGCCTAGGTCAAACAGATCGTTTTGAATGCGATACAGCATCGTGTCGATCTCGCTAAGTGCCTCATCGCTACAATGCAACCGGGTAACACCGAGCAAGGCGTTGGCCTCATCAACCGTTCCATAGGCTTCGATGCGCAAATGTGTCTTCGACACGCGCTCGCCCGTGCCTAACGCCGTCGTCCCTTGATCGCCGGTCTTTGTGTAGATTTTGTTGAGAACGACCATGTCTACGTCCCGATCCTCGGTAAATTGCCCGTTTCAACTACTGCGAAGTAGGCGACAAAGCAATGAACCTGTCAATGTCACTGGGTCCGTAAGATTCTCGCCGGCCGCGACCCCAGAGCACGCCACGTGGCCGCCAATCCCGCCACCACCGTCACGATCATGGCAAAGATTGCCGTCGCCGCCGCAACACTCAAAGAGAATTCAAATGTCATCTCCATCACAAACCGAATGATCGCCCAGGACGCCACGCCGCCAATGATCACTGCAAATGATGCCACAGTCAGGCCGAGCACGGAGAATTCCATAATATAGGCGGAAATCAGCTGTCGCCGGGTCGCACCGAACGTTTTCAATACGACGGAATCATAGATCCTCGCCGAAAGCCCACTGGTCATCGCACCGGCCAGAACCAGAATGCCGACCACGAACGTCATCGCCGAAGCTGAACGTATGGCCACCAGCAATTTGGCCAATAGGTCACTCACCGCATCAAGAGCGTCTTTGACCCGCACCGCGGTAACCGTCGGATAGGCGGCAGACACCGACGCCAGCAATTCGTTCTCCGCATCTTCATCCATACTCACTGTCACGATGTTCATGTGCGGTGCACTTTTCAGCGTATTGGGCGAGAACACCATGACGAAGTTGATGTTAAGCGACCGCCAATCGACCTTGCGAAAACTGCCGACTTTCGCAGCGATCACACGGCCCAACACGTTGACCTTGACTTCATCGCCAAGCTTGAGTCCGATGCCTTCCGCAATGTCCTGGGTAAATGACACGAGCGGCGGACCGTCATAATCTGCATCCCACCACTGACCGGCCGTAATTTCCGATCCATTCGGCAGCGTCTCGGCGTAAGTTAGCCCGCGATCGCCTTTCAGCGCCCAAGCCGTGTCAGGTGTGGCCCTCACGTCGCGTGCCGGTACGCCGGCTACGCTGAGAACCCGGCCACGCAGCATCGGAGCGGTCTTAATCTCGTGTACCTTCGGTAGCTGTTTGATCAAGTCGATAAACTCATCGCGCTGGGTGTTGGCGACGTCAACAAAATAGAAGCTGGGTGCCCGCTCGGGCAGTGTCGAACGCAACTGCCCTGAAACGTTGTTGTCGACCAATGCTAGTATGACGAAGAGCGTCAGCCCGAGACCAAGCGATAAGGTGATCGATGGCGTTGGCGCTCCCGGTCGGTAGAGATTGGCGATTGCATAGCGGCTGGTCGCGCTTGTCGGATTGAGCCGGCTTCGCGCGACGTGCATAATCAGCACCGCCAATCCCGACAGGACTACGAACGACCCGGCAACACCGGCGATGTACCAAAGCGTGACCTGTTTTTCTGGCAGCGTCGTAAGTGTCAACAGACACAGCGCAAGGATGGCCAACAGGCTGACCATAAGATAGGCCCCACCCGGCGGCCGCCAGTCCCCCGCCACGACATCGCGAAACAAGGCCGACGGCACAATGTGCCGCGCCCTGCCGAGCGGCCACAAGGCAAAGGCAATAGTCACCAGATAACCGAAAGCTGCTGCCCTTAGAAGCGGTGTCCACTCAACATGCGCCGTAACTGGCACCGGCAGAACTTCGCGCAGTAACCCGCTGGCAACGAATGGCGCCGCAACGCCTAGAGCCAAACCCACAGCAATCCCGATGGATGCAACGGCCAGCACCTCGATAACGTAAATCATCAGGATGATCCGTGAGGTTGCGCCGATACACTTTAGCGTGGCAATCGTTCCGCGGCGGCCGTCCATGAATGCCTTGACCGCATTGCCGACACCAACCCCGCCGACGATAAGTGAAGTCAGGCCGGCAAGCATCAAGAAATATGTCAAACGCTTCATGAAGCGATTGACACCCGG
>JAEKFU010000282.1 GCA_016522385.1 Pseudomonadota bacterium | reverse complement strand
GAACCGACAAGGGCACCGCTGCCCCACATGCTGGCAAAGGCTGCATTGCCGGTGACCAGTTCATCACCGGTGAACCGGTCACCGAGCGAAGCCAGCGCAACGGTATACATGCCATAGCCGGTCGCCCCCATAATCACGACCACCGGCCACATCCAGACGGTTCCCATGACCGGCGGCAGAGCGAGACAAGTCCCTGCGGTGATGGCGGCGCAGGACGTAAGAACCGAACGCTTTGAAAAACGATCGGCGAGCATGCCGATGGGAAACTGCAGGACGATGTTGCCAACAATCAGGGCGGTAAGAACGTTCGTGGCGGTGGTCAAGCTCAAACCGACCTTGACGCCATATACTGGCAGCAGACTCAGTGTTGCAGCATCGAAGATGGCAAACATGGCCACTGCCAGCAGCAGCATCGGTGCTTTGGGAATGAACAGGAGAATGGTCGAGGTTTGTTGTTCGCGCGGGGCGGGCTGGATGTCATCGCGTACGAAGAACAACGGAATGATTCCAGCCACAATCACGCCGGCGCCAATGATAAACGGCAGCCAACCCTCAATGCCGATCCAGCCGACCAGTGCGGGGCCCGCGCCAAAACTTGCCGACAATATGGCGCCGTAGACAGCAACGATTCGACCGCGTTTGGCGCCGTTGGAATATTTGACGATCCAGGATTCGCTCAGAACGAACAGTGTTGAAATCGAAACCCCCTGGATCAGCCGCAGGATGAACCAGACATCGAGGCGGTCGAAGACCTTGTAAGAGATGATCAGGAGCGACGTCAGGACAGCAGCGGCAATTGCCACGTTGCGCGAGCCAAATCTGCGCGCGGCAATCGGAATGATCGAGGACGACAACAATACGCCGATCGGCGCCATAGCGGCATTGATGCCGATGAGTTCTTCGGATACGCCGCGTTGCTCAAGGATCAAAGACAATAGTGGATAAGTCATGCCGAAAGCGAATCCGAAGACGCTGATGGCCGCAAAAGCAGCTAGCAGATTGCGCCAGTCTCCCAAAGACGACAACGGGTCGTTCATGGCCAGCGGACCGACGGGGGCATTGAGGACAGGATCGATTCAACGTTGCCGCCGGTCTTGAGGCCGAACAGGGTGCCGCGGTCATAGAGCAGGTTGAACTCGACATAACGGCCGCGACGCACTAGCTGTTCTTCGCGGTCGGCTTCGCTCCAGTTCTTGTTCATGTTGCGGGCAACGATATCGCTATAGACCTGCTTGAAAGCCTTGCCGACGTCACAGGTGAAGGCAAAGTCAGCCGTCCAGTCGACGGAATTCAGGTAGTCATAGAAAATACCACCGATGCCGCGCATCTCGCCGCGGTGCGGCAGATAGAAATATTCATCGCACCAGGTCTTGTACCGCGCATAGTCTGCGCAGGAATGAAGCTTGCAGGCGGCTTCGAAGGCAGCGTGGAAGTCCTTACTATCTGGGTCGTCCTGGGTGCGCCGGCGGTCAAGCACCGGTGTCAGGTCGCCGCCGCAGCCGAACCAAGACTTCGATGTGACGACGAAACGGGTGTTCATGTGCGCCGTCGGGACGTTGGGATTCCAGGGATGGGCGATTACCGAGATGCCGGACGCCCAGAAGCGCGGATCGTCTTCGGCGCCAGGAATCTGCTTGCGGAACTCTTCGGAGAATGATCCGTATACAGTTGATGTATGGACACCAACTTTTTCGAAGACCCGGCCGCGCATTAAAGACATGGCGCCGCCACCGCCGTCTACATCGCTCCCCTTATCGGTGCGGGACCAGTCCTTGCGCTCGAAGCGCCCGGCCGCCTGGCTGGCCAGGGGCGTCGATGAGAGCTTGTCTTCAAGCGCTTCCAAGGCCCGGCAGATGTCGTCGCGCAGCTGTTCGAACCAGGCGCGGGCCGTGTCCTTTTCGCTCTGAAGTTTTTTGTGAATGTCGGAGGACTTGGTCATGCGCTCACTGTGGCGTATCGAACGAGTCTAGCATAGAGGAATTGATGCCACAGGCCGATGACTCGTAGCGAAGTCTGCAGCGGCCCGTGTCCCTTGCCGAACCGCCGCCAAGTGTATCGTCAGCGAGCGATTGGGCAAGGGACGCAGGCCGCTGTCGGTTAACCTTATGAAACCTGGTCGTTGGTCCGCGCCCGATATTTGCGGATGAAGAGATGAATCAGATATGCCCAGGCAAATATATGAATTATCAGAGGAATCCAGACGAATGGCTGTATTGGTGAGGATTGGTCGGTGATCAGGCCCGGCAAGATCAGCGGAAGGGCGAGAACCGCGCCGGGAAGGGCCAGTGCGTAGTCAAGAGATGGGTCAAAACCGAAGCCGGGGCAGGTGGCAAATGGCAACGGAAAGGAAAACCCGACCTGACAGGCGGGGGGCTCGGTCATGCGTGATGCGGCATAGGCCATGGCCACGAAAATCGCCTGGAACAGGATGCACAGAACGAGCAGGGTGAGGCATGTTTTTCCTGCAAATTTGAACAGCTTCGCCAGCAACAATTGTGAGTCCACAGGCCCTAGATTTCCTGGCCCTTTTTCAGCAGATCGTCGATCAGTTGGCGGCGCAATATGTCCCGGGAGTCACCGCCGCCAAACGTCAGTGCGCCGGAGGTGTATGTGGTGCCGTAGGTAAGGGCCAGATTGACCGTCTGACCAATTGCTGAGATGAACTGACGGTCGTGCAATTCGTGCAGGGGGTGAATGAACACCGACCACAAAATCTTCTGGGCGATGGCATAGCGGCTGTCGAGGGCACTGTCGAAATTGGCCTGGGCGATGCGCAACAGATCATTGCTGGTGAGATCGGATGTCCGGGCGACCGGTACCATGATGCGCATGCGGCCGGCCTTCTTGTCGGTAACAATGACGACGGGGGTCTCTTCGATTGTGAGTTTCCAATAGCCCTCACGTGCCTGCTTGGCGTCCTTGTCGAGGCGCGAGATTATCTGGCCCATTTTCTCCAGCGTCATGGTGCCTTCAAAGCCTGGCGACTTGTCATCAGGCTCTGCCGCTTCAGGCTGGCCCGGACCGGTTATCGGCGTGGCCTGCTGGGTCAGAGCCGGTGCGTTGTTGAGCAACAGCGCGCCCGCAGCAAATATGGTGAACATCGTTCGCACCGCCGACATCATCGCTCTCCTCCACTATTGGAAGTTTGATCTTAGGCTTCATCTGCACCGGGCGCTACTGGGCACATGTGCACGAGTGCGTGAAGCTTGGCGCGCCTTAAATTCAGCCTGTTTATGTGATCGTCGCTATCTTTGTAGTGGCAGTGGCTCATGACGCGCCGGGTGCGCGGTGTATCAAACAACATCAGCTTCAAGAAATATGTACCGCCGGTCTGTGCCGGCGGTAACTGATTCAATAGTCAAGCGACAAATGTCTGGAGATTAATTCAAGCAACTTCCAGGTTCACGGCCTGAACACCACGACCGCGGCGGTCTTCTTCGGTCTCAAACGAAATCTTCTGACCTTCTTCAAGCGGTGGAATTCCAGAGCGTTCCACGGCCGTTACGTGAACGAAAACGTCCTTGCCACCTTCTTCCGGCGCAATGAAGCCGAAACCTCTGGTTTGATTGAAGAATTTCACGGTGCCTGTTTGGCGCATGGGAGGTCCTTTCCCGTCTTTCCGCGTGTCTAAAAGCCAGTCAGTTGGGGCACGCGATCACCCCGGTAGCTCGAAAGTGGGAAAAGGCATTCTGCGCTCCAGTTCAATAAGTTAGTGGAATTCAAGGGGGTCATTTTTAAATGATACGTCCCGTCGATACGCCAGGAGCTGTCGTCTTTGCGCCAAGTTCGAAGCGTGTTCCACCATGGAACACACCGGCATGGCAAATGTTATGATCCGAAATTCACCTATGGGCAAGCGAAATCAACTGGCTCAGACCGCTACTTAAGGAGAATGCTGGGCGTCGATCCACTCCATGCCGCCGAGGGCCTCAATGAGCGGAGAAAGATAGCTTTGATAGTGCCTCCAGCGCGCCACGGAGGATTTGTAAACCGGCTGTCGTACCTGCCACCGGCTGGCCGTTCTGACATCGCGGGTTCCCGCCGACGGGTCGGCGCAGGCTGGCTGCCAGGCAAGATCAACGAAGGAGATCAGCTTGCGGGCGCCTTGCTCGGGATCAGCCACGATATCCTCGTATCGGATCTCGAGAATATCGAGCGGCAAAACGTTACGCCAGTGTTCCATCACCGACACATAGGCGCGGTAATACCGGCCGAGCCAATCAAGCCGGTAGCTGAACTCCTGGCCGTCTCGGAACCGCTGCATGAAGCAGGAAACACAGGTGTCAAGGGGATGCCGGCGGACATGAATGATCCGAGCGTTCGGAAACATCATGGCGATCAGCCCGAGATAGAGCGTGTTGCTAGGCATCTTGTCGGTGAACCGGATGGGGGCCGTGCCGGCACGGTTTTCAATGAATTGCAGAAAGCCGCCTGCCGCCGAATTGATCAATTCGTGCGGGATCAGCGGCCAGAATCCAAAGTCCATACCCTTGTAGCCGAGCTGTTTGATGGCCATGGCCTGCATGGAACGGTGAAAAGATCCGATCGATTGCAGTTCGCCGCCGGCATAGACGTCGCTGTGGCGCGACAGGATCTGCTCGACAAGAGTTGTGCCTGAGCGGGGCATGCCGACGATGAAAACAGGTGCGTTTGAGGTATGGCCGCGACCGGCGACAGCCTTCAACAAGCGGCGCGTTGCTGTATTTCGCAATTCACCAATCGCCCGCTCGAACGCTTCAATATTGAATGAAAGGGACTTGAAGCGGCTACCCTCCAACGCGAAATGGAAGGCCTCTTCATATTTGCCCGTGTCGTCATGTGCCTTGGACAAGGCGTAGCAAATAAACTCGCGGTCCATGGGCGTCAGGGTGGTGTCGGCATAAAGCGACTTCATGCCGGGGATCGACGGATCGTCTGCAGAAAAGCGGACCGCACCGGACAGATTGAAATAGGCCTCGGCGTATTTGGGATTGAGCGTGATGGCGTGGCGGTACTGTTTTTCGGCTTCCTCGAGATCGCCGGAGCTGGCCAAAATCGCCGCCAGATTGTGATGCATGTGGCTTTGCTCAGGAACCAGGCGCATGGCGCGCTTAATCAGGGCAGCACACTCTGCAGCGTCGCCACCAATCTGCCATTGCGCCAGCCCGAGAAAATGCAAGGCGTCAGGCTGATCCGGTGTCTTGGCGAGAATGGCCCTGCATTCCTTTGCCGCCTCAAGAAACCTTGATGCCTTGAGGTATGCCGTTGCCGTCTGCAGATCGCCTGCCATGGGCGCATTGCTGCACCAACGGGCAGATTCGTGCAAGATGATGTTCACTCGAGTTGCCGCAGCGCCTCGCCTGTAATCATGGCGCAGGCCATGGCGACGTTCAGCGAACGGCAGCCGGCTTTCATCGGAATGGTGATCCGCTCATCAATACATTCGTGTACGTGGACCGGCACGCCGGCGCTTTCTCGACCGAACATCAGGATGTCGCCGGTTGCAAAGATAAAACGGGTATATGCGGTCTCGGCCTGAGTCGTTGCCAGTACGATTCGGCGGTTGATCGAGGCGCGGCGAAAGGTCGGCCAGGCGTCATGGCGAATGATACGAGTCTGATCGATATAATCCATGCCGGCACGGCGGAACGACTTTGCGGACCATTGAAATCCAGCCGGTTCAATGATGTTCACGGTTAGACCGAGGCAGGCGGCCAGCCTGAGGATGGTTGCCGTATTCTGCGGAATATCCGGTTGATAGAGGGCGATTTCGATCATTTGGATTCAATGGATCATAAACAGCTTTGCGGTCCTGTGCTGTTTGCGGCAAAGTCGTTGAACAAGCGGTGGAACTGCGACACTTGATGGCTGGACTTTCTATGCGTGCAGTGCCAAAAACGCCAGCAGAATGCGCTGAACTCGCACCGCTGCGTGCGACGTTTCTGCATTTGGGGAATGCGGAGAAATAACAGCATAGGGGTTCGTAAATCGTGTCCACCATTGATACCACTGAAACGGGACGGCGCGACTTCCTGTATATCGGAACCGCGGCTGTCGGCGGGGTCGGAACAGTGTTCAGCTTATGGCCGTTTGTCGACCAAATGAATCCCGATGCCTCGGTGTTGGCACTGTCTGCTGTCGAGGTCGATCTGTCGCCGGTCGCGGAAGGCCAAAGCATTGTGATCAATTGGCGCGGCAATCCGGTAATCATCCGCCACCGCACGGCAAGGGAAATCGAAGAAGCCAAGGCGGTACCGATCGACGATCTGAAAGATCCGGATGCACGCAACGCCAATGTCAAGGATGGCGAGCAGGCCACCGATGCCAATCGCGTCGTCGGTGGCAAGGAACAGTTTCTGGTAATGCTAGGCGTTTGCACCCATCTGGGCTGTGTGCCGATCGGTGACGCCGGCGATTACAATGGCTGGTTCTGCCCGTGCCACGGCTCGCACTACGATACAGCCGGGCGCATTCGCTTGGGGCCTGCGCCGGAAAACCTGCCGGTGCCACCGTACAAGTATCTGTCCGATACGAAAATCCGTATCGGTTGAGGGAGGCACAGGGCCCATGAGCGGACACTCTTCATACGAATTTTCCAATCCGGTCGTGAAATGGCTGGATTCGCGCCTGCCGATCATCACCCTGGTGAAGGCGCAGGCAATGGATTTCCCCACTCCGAAGAACCTCAACTACTGGTGGACCTTCGGCGGCATCCTGGCGACTCTGCTGGTGGTGCAGTTGATCACCGGCATCGTGCTGGTGATGCACTACACGCCGCATGTCGATATGGCTTTCGATGCCGTCGAGCATATCCGCCGAGACGTCAATTACGGCAACATCATCCAGAAGTTGCACGCCAACGGAGCGTCTTTCTTCTTCATTGCCGTCTATATCCACATGTTCCGCGGCCTGTATTTCGGTTCCTACAAGGCGCCGCGTGAAGTCTTATGGATGATCGGGGTCGCCATTTATCTGGTCATGATGGCGACCGGTTTCATGGGGTACGTGCTACCGTGGGGCCAGATGAGCTTCTGGGGCGCTAAGGTGATTACCAACCTGTTCTCGGCAGTTCCATTCTTCGGTGAGGCGATCGTCACCTGGCTATGGGGTGGTTTCTCAGTCGACAATGCGACGCTCCAGCGCTTCTTCTCGCTGCACTATCTGTTGCCGTTCGTACTGGCCGGCCTGGTGTTTCTGCATATCTGGGCCCTGCATGTTCCCGGCAACGGCAATCCGACCGGTGTCGAGGTGAAATCGGGGCAGGACACGGTGCCGTTCCACCCCTATTACACAATGAAGGATCTGTTCGCGATCCTGGTGTTCTTCATCGTCTTTTGCGGGTTTACGTTCTATTCGCCGGATTATCTCGGTCATCCGATCAATTATGTCGAGGCTAACCCACTGTCGACGCCGGAGCATAT